>JAPUJU010000330.1 GCA_027296025.1 bacterium | reverse complement strand
TCAACGGACTGGTCGAACTTCGGGAATGGGTACGCGAGTTTGAAGTGTAGCACGCCTCCGGTATTCACTGCAACGGGGTGGTAAGCTTCAGTTCAGCCAGCCGCGAGAACGAAACCACCAGAACAGGCTAAGCGTTATCAGCGCCATCCCGGCCAACACCGCCGGAGAGACGGCCTGCCGACCGAAGCCCGATGGACTTCTAGCGAACGGCATAACCCCCGTCAATCACCAACCGTGGATCATCGAATGGTCATGAGCTCCAATCCTTGTTACACTCCTATCCGATCATTAAAAAGATCTTCACGTTGAATCTCCGCGGAACCGATTCAACCAGAAGGGACGCGCAGTGGGCCAGCCGCAGTGCATAGGGAGGAGTAATGGCAGTAGATGAAATTTACTACACTGGCGTGCGCTCGGTAGCACGGCGTCTAACTGACGGACTCGAGCCGGAAGACATGACCGTTCAAGTCATGTCCGATGCCAGTCCGACTAAATGGCACCTGGCGCACACGACCTGGTTTTTTGAGCAGTTCATACTGCGACAGTTCGTCGACGGATATAAGCCGTATGATGATATATTTTTGTATCTGTTCAACTCGTACTACAATCGAGTTGGGACACAGTTTCCTCGAGCGCAGCGGGGATTGATCACCAGACCGACAACAGCTGAGGTGTTCGCCTATCGCGAACATGTTGATAGATATATGTGTGAGCTGTTGCACCATGAACCAATATCAAAAGTGGTCCAACTTACAGAAATCGGACTACATCATGAGCAACAGCATCAGGAGCTGATCCTGACCGATCTATTGGCGTTGCTCGCAATCAATCCCATGTACCCTGAGTATCGTCCAGCAAAACCGGTGAAGCCTTCATCGGCGCCGGCGATGGGTTGGTCGGCAATCACCGCCGGGGAATATAAAGTTGGATGTTCCGATGAGCACTTTGCCTATGACAACGAACGTCCGTCACACAGGCTTGTTATGAACCGTGACTGTCTTCTGGCTACTCGACCGGTCACCGTTGGTGAATATCTGGAGTTCATGACTGATGCTGGTTATGCTCGGCCAGAGCTGTGGCTGTCTGAGGGTTGGAATATGGTACAAGAGCGGAAGTTAGTAGCACCACGTTATTGGGAGAAAGAGGGTGATCTCTGGCGTGTCTTTACCTTAAGCGGACGACGTCCCATCGATGAACACGAACCGGTCTGCCATGTCAGCTACTTCGAAGCTGATGCCTATGCCCGATGGGCTGGTTATCGGTTGCCGACTGAATTTGAATGGGAGATCAAGGCTCGGGACACGCCGATCGAAGGCAACTTTATGGATAGTGAACGATATCATCCGATCCCGGCACCCGCCGACAGTTCATCTGATTGTTTCGCCGCCTTATTCGGCGACGTTTGGGAGTGGACTCAGAGTTCTTATCAAGCGTATCCGGGTTTTCGATCGACCGATGACGCCCTGGGTGAGTACAACGGCAAGTTCATGTGCAATCAGTACGTTTTGCGTGGCGGCTCATGTTTGACATCACGATTACACATGCGGTCCACCTATCGTAACTTTTGGCCGGCCTACACTCGCTTCCAAATGACTGGCATTCGTTTAGCCAAGGATGGCTAGGAGGCAGGCTTACAACTCAAATACTGTACAAACGGATATTCCCGAAGTTGCCAGGAAACTCAACGCCGTGATCTCATCATAGATCGGCCGAATCACCAGACGAAATCTTGACAAAAACGGGCCTCACTAATGAAGCCCGTAAGATAATGGAAACAGGGAAGTTAAATGGCGGGGCCGACGAGACTCGAACTCGCGACCTCCGGCGTGACAGGCCGGCGTTCTAACCAACTGAACTACGACCCCACCTGTAAGTCATGATCGTTTTGTGCGAGGAAAGAACGAGGCGAATGTAGCACCTTAAGGCCTCGAATGTCAAACGCATAACACCCTTCAGACGATCCCCTCCGGCGCCTCCCGGGCCGCAGTTTCGCCCGCGAGAACAGCTCCGGCCGCGGCGGCTACCGGTCCCGAGGCACCCAGCGTAACGAGACATCCCACGGACTCAGGGATCCAGCTGGTTACCGGCCACGCCGTGACGATGACAAACGGCACGTGCCGGTCCTCGACGAACTCGGCGAGCCGGTCCAGGAACGGATCCGGCGGCACCCCACGGGACGAGAATACGGGCACGATCAGCGCGTCATCGGGGAGCTCGGGAGACCGAACGGGGTGGCTGTCCTCCCCATCCACCGGCGCGGTGCTCACTGACGGAGGCGCAAACACCGGTCGCACTGCATCATTTTCATCCCGGTCGAAGCCGACGACGGGACGAACGAACTTCCACGATGGAAACATGCGGCAGAGTCCCCCGAGAAACACGTCGAGGTCCTGGCGTTTGAGCGACTGGCCCGGCACATACTCCACGGGAAGAAGCAGGCACACACTGTCCTTGCCCAGAGGGATAAACGATTCCGGATCGCGAAGAAGAACTATGCTTCGCTCAGCGACCGTCTTGTAGATGGGCGGTGTGGACGCGAAGTCGCCGAGGCTGATCACGTTACCTCCGGGTTTCGGCGTGCGGGCGGTATTGAGTTGGCTGGCACTTTTGCGCATTTTCACGATTCGCGCCTCGGACGCATCGAGAATCTTCAGGAGATTCCTGACGCCCTCGTGATTCTCCGCGGCCTTCTCGAGCTTTTGAGCGACGCGGCTCGGGTCGACGACCTTGTGAAGCGTCTCGATGATCGTCTGCATCACTTCGACCGCGATCATCGGATTCTCATCGCCCGTTCCTTCGATTCGCACCGGGATGGGCGCCGCATAGAGAAGAATGTCACTTCCCGCAACGAGCGAGCGCTCCGCCCCACCCATCAGGCCACCGTACTTCTCCCGGGAATGGACGCGGGCTCCTTCCATCTCGAGTGCATCGGTAATGATGACTCCCTCGAACCCGAGCTCCGCGCGCAGCGCATTCTGAAGGAACTTCGGATCGAAACTCGCCGGGATCTTCGCCGCTGCCTCGTCGCCGAGCGTGTATGCAACGTGCGCGGTCATGACCATGTCGGTACCGGCCTCGATCGCCCGGCGAAACGGGACGTAGTCCACGGCCTGTAACTCCTCCATGGTCTTGTTAATGACGGGCAATGTTTCGTGAGAATCGCCGCCCGAGCCTCCGTGTCCGGGGAAATGTTTTACGCACGTCAGGACGCCCGCTTCGCGAAAACCGCGTATCGTCGATGCAACGAATTCGCCGACGATCTCCGGATCGCGGCCGAAGGTGCGGATGCCCGTCACCGGGCTCGACCGGTCGAGAAACAGGTCGGCAACCGGCGCGAACACCGCATTAACGCCGAGTTTCGCCATCGCCTGCCCCGTCTCGAGCGCGACATCGTACGCAAGCTCCGGGTCGCCCGTCGCGGCGATCGCCATCGCGGACGGCGGGATACCGATCAGCTTCTTGAGTTCGCCCACGAAGTCGCCTTCGTGATCGACGGCGACGATCGGGACGAGCCCGTCACCCGACATTCTCTCTTGGACGCTTTCGACGAGATCACGGACCTGCGAGAAGCTCTCTACATTCGTGCCAAACAGGATGACACCGGCGATCCGGTGAAACTCCAGGTACTTCGCTTCATGCTCCAACAGTTCGAGGCCGGCAAGTCCCACGATCTTGTGGCACTCGATTTTGCGAACCATGTGAAACTTGATCTCGGACGAGATGGGAGGATTTTGTTCAGTCATCTAGTATACCTTCTGCACCGTACAGCCGGGGTAGTAGTGCGAAAGAATCATCTCGTAAGTATAGCCCTGTTTCGCCATACCGATGGCGCCGTTCTGGCACATCCCGACGCCGTGCCCGTTGCCGCCACCGACGACACTCACGAATGCGACGCGGTCGCCGTCCATCATTTTGTCGAGGCGAAACATCACGCTCGGAAGAATACGGTCGCGTGCGGGATCCGAGAGGAGAATCCAGCGAATGCGATCACCGATGATCGTGAAATCTTCCCGAGTGGTGTCGATGAGAAGCTCGGTCACACGGCCGGACCGGCTCCTTTCGACGACGCGAACGTCACGAACCGCACCGACCGCCTCGTGGCTCACACCGAGCTCGCGCGGGATCGTCACGCGTAAAATGTCTCCCAGTTCGAGCCCCGTGTACGAGTAGCGCCAGCGGAACCGCTTGTAGTCAATGCAGAACGCATTCTGTCGCTTCCGATCGATATCGCGCACGCCGTGAAGATAGTCCGCCGCTTCGCGATGCGGCCAGACTTCGCGAATGTCGGAGGTGTGTCCCCCGCAACACGCGCTGTAGTACGCACGGACGGGACCGCTTGCGTAATCGAGAATCCGGCCTCGCGTGTCTCGAACGGCAGAGGTCGCCGCGCGTGTCTTTCCCTTCAGCCCGCGGTAGACCTGGTCCTGAACGCTCGCATACACGTCAAACTCGAGATCTTTTCTTGTTCGGACCTTGTCGTACGCATACGTGCGGGCGGCCACGGCCTGCGATTTGATCGCGTCGTATCCTTCTACACCGGGATCGCCGATCTCGTAGGGCACGACGCCCTCCAGATAGAGTTCGATCGGCAGCACGTTCAGCAGCAGGAGATTACGCTCGGTGTCGAAAACAACTCGAATGTCGCCCGCGTACTCACGTTTCCCGTATTTCATCGGCGCCCTCGCGTGAGGTTCGATGGTGACTGCTTTCTCGGCAACCGCGACACGATTGTCCGATTCAAGAACCACACTGATCGACGGGTATTCACCGAAGATACTGATCCGGTCGCTTCGGGTCGATCGCAACAGTGTGAGCCCGCTCTCGGTGATTACCGAAAACCCGCCGTTCACGGATAAAGCGTATGTCTCGCCACCCTCAGCGAGGAGCACGCGAACGTCCGGCGCATCACCGGAAGATCCGCCGACCCCACCGCCCGTTGCCGCGCAGGAGTTAACAAACAGTGCGAGCGCACACCAGAGTAGTTGTCGTCTCACGTCACGTTCCCCATCGCAATGGTGCCCAGAACGGCCGGGCGCGTCGCACCCGTCACCGAATGAATCACGTTCGGCCGCCCGCGAATCGTCTCGCGGGCGAGAACGGCGAAGTCCACCGCCTCCTTCGCGTCCGCGGGTATCCCGAGCTCTATTATACTCTGTACAGTGGTCGGTGTGAGCCGTTGCTCGAGAGCCTCCATCAGAACCGCGTTGTGCGATCCCCCTCCCGTCACAAACACCTCGTCTACACCGGCGTTCGGCCCGATATGGTCCCGGATCGCCCGCTCGATCACCTCGGCGGTCAGGAGCACGGACGAGATCAGCGTGTCCGCTCTCTTGAGCCCCGCTTCTTCCGAGCGACGGTGAAAATCCCAGGAGAACCCCGGCCCGAACTCCCGGTGCCCGGCAGACTTGGGCGGCTTCTGCTTGAAATACGCGTGCTCCATGAATCTATCGATGATCGATTCGGACGGCGTCCCCTCGCGGATATGCGCGACGAGGTTATCGTAGCCGACCTCTTTCGGAAACAACACGCGGTAGAGTTCGTCCGTCACCATGTTGCCGGGTCCCGCATCGAACGCGATAACCTCACTTGGCGCGGCGTTCTTCGGAAGGTACGTTACGTTCGCGATCCCACCAATATTGAGGATCACCCGGTCGCGCGACTTGCTCCGGCGCATGAGAAAATCTGGATACGGCGCGAGCGGCGCCCCCTGGCCGCCGAGGCCCATGTCGGTCACGCGGAAATCTCCGACCGTCGTCACTCCAGTCAACGCCGCAATGGTGCCCGGCGGCCCGAGTTGCAGCGTCCCGGTGATCGCGATGCCCTCGGCGCCTGGCGGCACGTGCGCGACGGTCTGTCCGTGCGAGCCGATAAAATCCACCGAAACCGAATCGACGCGCGCTTCCCGGCACGCAGCGTGGAAACTGTGCGCAAACGCCACGGCAACACTCGTCCCCAGTGTTGCGATGTCCTCTGCCTTGCACTCCTCACCGAACGAGAGGTTCCTCAGAACATCACGCAGTTCTTTCGGATATGGCACCGAATAAAAACCGATAAGTTCGATCACATCGTTTTCGAGATCGTCGGGCAGACGAACAATCGCCGCGTCCACGCCGTCCATGGACGTGCCCGACATCAGGCCCGCGGCAAGATAGTCGCCCTTGTCGATGAGTTTCTGGAGAACCGTCACATCATCCCCTAACGCGACATCCCGGATGTCAATCCGCTGATTATTTGTCGTTGAAAAATCAGAAACGCCACGACGACCGGTATCGAGGCGATCACTGCGCCGGCCATGAGATGGCCCCAGTCCACGCTGTGCGCACCCTGTGACAACAGGGCCAGGCCGACCGGCAAGGTTCGCATTTCCGTGGTGTTGGTCAGTATAAAAGGAAATAGAAACGAATTCCAGTTGATAAGGCACGTATGAATCGCCACGACGGCAAGCGCCGGACGCAGCATCGGGAAGGCAACGCGAAAGACCACCGTCATCTCGCCCGCTCCCTCCAGCCGTGCGGCCTCTTCACAGTCCGGCGGTATCGTCACGAGGAACTGGCGGATCAGAAAGATGTTGAACGGGTCCGCCGCGAACGGCAGCGTCAGCGCCGCATACGTATCGATCAGGTTCAGTTTCTGCATGAGGATATAGAGCGGTACGAGAATGACCTGCTTCGGCAGCATGATCATCGAAATAACGAGTATGAACAGGATACGTCCGCCCGGAATCTTGTAGCGCGCGAACGCATACCCCGCCATCGTGCAGAACACAATGTTCCCCACCAGCACTAGCGTGACGACAACGATGCTGTTCAGCAGGTAGCGGTCGAACGGGCCGGCCTGCCAGACCTCCTGGTAGTATCGAAGGCTCACGCCCGCTCCCGAACGAAGCGAGATGCTGAGCATCCACACGAGCGGGTACGCCATGACGGCAAACACCACGACGAGGAGAACCATCTGCAGAGTCTTGTTCACGCCGGTGCCTTCCCGTCGGAGCGGAATCGTTTCAATGTCAGAAGAGCGAAAATCCCGGAGAGAATAAACACGACGTATGCGATCGCGCTGGCGTAGCCGTAGTCCAGATGCCGGAACGCAGCTTCGTACAGATACAGCACGAGCGTGTCGGTCGATCCGAGGGGTCCCCCCTGTGTCATCATGAATACTTCGATGAAAATCTGAAACGAGCGAATCGTATTGATGACGAGCACGAAAGCGATCACGGGCTTCATCATCGGCAGCGTCACATGGAAGAGTATGTCCTTGAAACCCGCACCCTCGAGGCGCGCCGCCTCGTAGAGGTCCTTCGGTATCCCCGCGAACCCGGCGTCGAAGATGATCGCGTAGTAACCGACGGCCGCCCAGATGTCCATGACCATGATCGCCGGCAGTGCGGTCGAAGGATCGGTCAGCCACGTGTGGCCGCCGAGGCCGAAAGCACGCAACGCGTGGTTGAGCCCGCCGTCCGGGGCGTAAAACAGCTTGAAGAGCAGTGAGATCACGACCATCGAAACAATAGAGGGAAAGAAGAACCCCGCCTTGAAGAACCCCTTCCCCGGCACACGACCACGAAGCAGGACGGCCAGCATCAGCGCGATCGCGGTCGTCAACGGAACGGTCCCGACTACAAAGAACAGTGTGTTCTTCAGTGAGCGCAGGAAGCGTGGATCATTGAAGAGGTGAGAGAAGTTTTCCAGGCCAACGAACGTCGTGTTCTGCACGTTCAGCGGGTTGTATTTCAGAAAGGCAAGGACGAACGAAAAAACAAACGGAAAGAGGAAGAACGCCGCGTAAATCACGCCCCAGGGTAACAGCAGCATCACCATGGGCCGCCAACCAATGAAGTCGCGGGACAAAGCTGGCGGAGACGTCATGCGCAGGTCCTCAATCGAACCTCTCGACGACGGACTGGATTTGAATCGCTGCCGATTCCAGCGATTCTTTCGGATCGGTGCGGCCGTACAGCACTTCTTCGATCGACCGGTTGATCACATCTTCCATGTCGATCCAGCCGGGGTGCGCCGGCGCTGAATGACTCGTCATCGCCTGCTGGACGAACACGCGCAAGCGATCGTCCTCGGCAAACATCGGATCCAGCAGGGCCTCCTTGGAGGCCGGGAAAACGCTTTTCACGGCCATACTGACCTTCCTGGCCTGTTCGTATGACTGGAGAAATCGGGCCAGCTTCAGCGCGTCCTCACGCTGCCTGGTGTTCTTGAATATGACCAACATCTCCGCTCCGGCAAAACTCGCGTGATGCCCGTGGTTCTTTGACGGCCGCGGGACCAGAGCGACGCGATAGTTCAAGTCGGGCGCTTCCTCCGCATAATTTCTCAGGTTCCAAGCCCCGGAGATCTGCATTCCCAGTTTGCCGTTCCTGAAGGTGTGATCGAGGACCTCCTGCTTTTCCTTGAGGGAGTACTCCGCGAGTTTTCGATAGAACTCCAGCGCTTCGAGATTCTCGGGACTGTTGAACACGACACTTCCGTCGGGCGCAAGGATCGCTCCCCCGTTGCCCCACGCAAACGCCATGAACTTTTTGTACAGGACGTAGCGTTCGCCGAGATTGAGACCGAATCCGTAGACGTCCTCGCCGAGCTGGTTGATCCGCATCGCAGCTTTGAGCAGGTCGTCCCAGGTTTTCGGCGGCTTTTCCGGGTCGAGTCCGGCCGCTTCAAAGAGATCCGTGTTGTAGAAGAGAGCGCGCGAACCCTGCACCCAGGGCAGGCCGTAAACCTTACCCTGCCAGATGGCGCTCTCCCACATGATGAAGTCATCTGCAATCGCCAGGTGAACGTCGGTGAGATCCTCGAGGACTCCCTCGTAGCTGAAGCGCGGCAACCACGTCGATCCGAGCTCACAAAGGTCGGGCTGGGTGCCGGATGCAATGGCTGCCTGGATCTTTTCGAGGCCACTCTGCCAGGTCAGTTGCTCGAGTTCCACGTCGATGCCGGGATTTGCGGCCTCGAACTCATCGATGATCGGCTGAATCGCCGCGACGTCCCAGAACTGCCAGAACCGTATCGGGCCGTTTTCTGCGGGCTCGGATGTGCACCCCAGAATCCCGAACAATGCGATGGCCAACAACAGTATTGTCCGTTTCATTTTCGTTCTCCCAGCGCCCGGGTGAGGAACCCGTCGGCCGCGTTGATTGCGTTCTGCGCTTTCTCGCGGTCGACATTTTTTTTCGCCATGACCACGGCGACCTTCACGTTCCTTCCCGACGCTTCAAAGATTTTCTCCGCTTCATCGTACTGGACCTCGGAGAGCATCATAATGATCCTCTTCGAACGCTCGACGAGCTTGGCGCTCGCAGGGCGCAGGTCCACCATCAGGTTCTCGTACACCTTTCCGAGTTTTACCATGCTTGCGGTCGTAATCATGTTCAAGGTCATTTTTTGCGCTGTTCCCGCCTTGAGGCGTGTCGAGCCCGCGATCGCCTCGGGACCGACGACGAGGTTGATCTGCACATCCACGTCCACGTCCGCCCGAGGGTTGCACGCCACGAGTACCGTCGATGCGCCGTGACGCTTCGCCTCACCCAACCCGGCCATAACATACGGCGTCCGCCTGCTCGCCGTTAAGCCGACCACCGTGTCGTTCTTTGTGACCGTTTTCGAGCGCACGTCACTACGCGCCGCGTCTTCATCGTCTTCGACGCCTTCGCGGGAAAGAAAAACCGTGTCCCGTCCCCCGGCAATTATCCCGACGACCCGGTCGGGAGAAACACCGAACGTCGGCGGGCATTCGGAGGCATCGAGAATCCCGAGGCGCCCGCTCGTACCCGCGCCGATGTAGAGCAACCGGCCATCGTCCCGGAACGAAGCAACTACCAGATCGACCGCGCGCGCGATGTCGGGAATCGCGTTCGCGACCACGTCAGCGATACCCTGGTCTTCCGCGTTCATCAGCCGCAGCACTTCTTCGGTGCTTTCGAGGTCGATTTTCCTCGTGCGCGGGTTTCGCTGCTCCGTCGTCAGCCCCTCGAGCTCCTGAAAAATCTTGTGCCGGTTGTCGTTCATGTTTTTTGTCCGCGTGATTTGTCCCTCGGTGCGTGTGCGCGCGGCGCGGCACCGAGCAATTGTTGACCCGCCGGGGAGTCTAGCAGAATCCCGGAAATATGAAAAAGTGATTTGCTTCGGGCCCGCGGAGGGCAGGAGAGGCCGGTGTGCTAGCGGCAGCAGCGGGGGTCCTGTCGCCGATTACCCCCGCCGTGCTCGCAAGGCTTGGCGGGGGGGGGGCCCATCAGCGCCACCCGCGCGAGAAAGACGGGACACGACGCTAGCGGCCTCGCATCATCTTGCCACGATGCTTGCTCGAGGTGCCCGCCTGGCTGATGTTGATGACGAAGAAGTAGACCCCGTTGGCGACGGGATCGCCGTTGTACGTCCGGCCGTTCCACAAGACGGCGTTCTGTCCGGGCAGCCGCGAGGTCGACGGGATCGGAAGCTCTGCGACCCGTCTGCCGCTGAGCGTGAAAATGTCGATCGTTCCGTCCGTGATTTCCACGTCGTTCGTGTACACGATGTACGTCTCGTCCACGAACGGGTTGGGATACGCAATAACCTGGCTCAGGCCGACCTGGATACTCACGATGACCTGAAAAACGAACGGAGACCCTGCCGCCGTCACCGTTACCGCGTGTTTGCCCGCCGCGAGGTCCAGCGGAAACTTGACGAGCCACTGGGTGGAATCCGGTTTCACCACGACCGTGGTAAATTCCGTGACCATGACGGTATCCACGAACACCTCGAAGTCCGACGGGCCGAGCGGCACGGGCGAAGTAACGTCGAACACATAGTCCGCCTTCGCGGGTACCAGTTCCCCGCTCCCGATTGGTCGACCGTTCACGGTCAGTGACGCACCGAGTTCGACCTTCATCGTGAACTCCGCCACCGTGTGATAGTCGGTGCCGTTCGTGTCGGGCGACTGCGAGGCCGTAATTACGATATCGTAGGTCCGCGGTTCGACGATTTGCGAGAACCGGAATTCGTACCGGCGCGACGCATCCAGCCCCGAGTCGACGAGCGCCGTAACGGTCATGTCCGAGGTCCTGTCGATGCTGTCGATCGTGAGCTCCAGCCGCTCGATGGCCACTTCATCCACGACGGTTCCCACGACGTTCACCGAATCGCCGAAGAGAAAATCCCCCGATTGGAACGGAACCCCGTCGACCGTCACATCGAACCTCGGCGGACCGGCGTCGATCTGCAGCATCGGGTCGCCGAGGATATGGTAACGGATAGCCTGCCCGACGGCCCCGTTGCCACTCAGGCTCGAGTACCCGTACCGGTTCAGATTTTCGATTTCGGACTGCATCATGAGCTCACCAAAGATCCATCGCGCCTGGCGCCGGCCGTTGGATAACATCGGGCTCGTCGGGGTGTTGTTGAATATTTCCTCGTTGATCACAGTTGTGTACCGCCGGTTCTCCGCGAGGTACTCGAACCCGGTGCTCCCGTACGTCGTCACGGCGCCCGCATTTTCCCGAAAGAGCATCAGCTCCGCCATGGCGTCACCGTTCCCGTCGTTCCTGATGACGTTGATGCCGCTTCTCTCCTTGTGAAGGGCGTAGTCGCTCATATGGCATCCCATGCCGAATGCGATCCACGGGCGCCCGACGTTATCGAACCGGCGATGGTCCTGCCCGAAACCGGTCGGAGAGGCGCTCGACGATGTGAGTAGCCATTCGTGACACATGAGGTAACGGTTCATGTGATTCTGGAAACTGGCGAACGTTGCTCCCCGGTTCAGCTCAGCAAGGAGCGCCGGCGTCGCGTTCTCGCGACATCGGAAGGTGTGAATCGACGCGGTGATACACCCCCCCGGCTCGTGGACAAAGCGGTTGGACAGGAAAAAGCGTACGACGTCGTAGCCGCCCGGCATCGACTCCTCCGTAATGGTGGCCGCAGCTTCCTCCGCCAGCTCGAAGGCGATCTCGCCGTTGTTTCTCAGCCTGAACCCCGGGCAGTCCGACCAGGCGTCGTCGGCCGTCCGGATCATGCGGCGCCGCCAGAAATCATCGCCCCTCGGCGTCTCAAAAAGGAAAATCTTATCGAGCATCACCCTCAGCTCGCCCACATTCCCCGCGGGCAGGCGGCCGACGAACAGATCCGGCAGGAACCACTGCCACGGCGGGGGCGGCAGGCGCTGGATGAACTCATCCATGTCGGTATCGAGCATCGTGTACCACTTGTCCGAGGTCACGACCTCATCGACGTCGAAACCTCCCGCGATGAACTCGGAGTACGATTCGGTTGGCACAAAGTTCGGCATCGATTCGACGTGAACCTTCTTGTTGTCTTCGCTCGCATCACCGACCAGAAACAGAAAGCTTGCCCCGCCTGTCTCGAAAAAGTGCCGGGCGAAATTCTTGATCGCGCGGGCGTGGTTGTTGCCGCCGTTGAACTCGTTGAACACATCTTCCACATCCGCCATCAACACGCGATACCCCTGCGCTTTCCGGTAGGTTACCCAGCGCTGCATTTCGTCCAGGTAATCGGCGTGCGAAACGACGAGCACATCGACCCCCGCTTCGAGCGGGTGCCCGACCAGGCCACCGGGATTCACGGCGACCACATCGAGCCCGCCGACCTGAGTGATCTTCTCTCGCGGCGTCAGGATGTATCGCTTCTGCGAGGCGACGGTCTCGTTGAATGCGAGCGCGTATCCCCCCGTCACACTCGTGAAGTGGCCTGGCGTCAGGGCGCATTCCCGGACGTCCAGCGGGTCCGTCACATCGAACAACATGAGGTCCGTACGGCCAAGGCCGATGACCGTCATGTCGACGCTGCCGGTCTGCGCGCCGGTGTGGAAGTCGAGGACATCGCCGCTCGCGCGGTAGAGCGACGGGTAGTCGATCTCGAACCAGTTCAACAGCACCTTGAGACGCGGCCGGCCCATCATCGCCCTGAGCACCAGCGTGTTGACGTCCTCATCGAGCAGGTTCGCGTCGATCGAAGAAATGGTAATCGTGCGAACGGTCTTGTTCGGAATGACGGGGGTGGCGAGTTCGTTCGTCCCCCGGGAGTTCTGGAGCTCGACTCGCACCTGGCGCAACGCGTCGTCTTCCTCGGAGTCCTGGGAGCCGAGGAAACGAAGGCGCATCGTGAACTGATCGGTCACATCCCTCGCGCGAGC
>JAPUJU010000033.1 GCA_027296025.1 bacterium | reverse complement strand
CAACATCAGGCCGTGGTCGAGTCCGAAATTGTCGTTCAGGACTTTGGCGACGGGCGCAAGGCAGTTCGTCGTGCACGACGCCGTCGAGATGACATGGTGCGCGTCGCGGTCGTACTGATCGTCGTTGACGCCAATCACGATCATGATGTCGGCGTCATTGGACGGCGCGGAGATCATTACTTTCTTTGCACCGGCCTCAAGGTGCTTCGCCGCATCTTTTTTCGCGGTGAACAATCCAGTCGACTCGATCACAACGTCGACACCGAGTTCTCCCCAAGGGAGTTTCGCCGGATCGCGCTCCGCGATGACCTTGAGAGTTTCCGATCCTACCTGAATCCCACCGTCGACGGCTTTGACTTCTTTCGGGAAGCGCCCGTGAACGGAATCATACTTGAGCAAATGAGCCAGCACATCCGGACTCGTGAGATCGTTCACCGCGACGAATTCAATTCCTTCTGTGTCGAGCCCGTTCCGGTAGACCATTTTGCCGATTCGGCCAAATCCGTTAATCGCAACTCTGATTGGCATCTTGTTTTCTCCTCCGGGCAACGGCACTCGACCCTTCAGCGAGACCGCACGATGTCGCCCGGCATCAAGTTAAAGAATTCACATATTGGTCGTGCAACGACCGATTGGTAAAAAGTCTGGCGGATGTCACGCACAAAAAAACTCGCGGCTCAGTCGAGCCAGCGCGAGAGATTAGCGCGTCGACGGGTGTCCATAGCATACCTTTGGTCGCTAATCCTGTCAAGTCAAATACGTTACAGCGACCGGGCGAAGCACAAAACACCGACATTTTCGGCCCCCGCGCCGAGCAAAACTGCCGCACACGCGCCCGCGGTGGCCCCTGTGGTGACGAGGTCGTCGACGAGCCAGACGTTCGTCCCCATGAGCGAACGGCCGGCAAATCTGAACGCACCCCGGATATTTGCGGCTCGCCGGTCGGGCGCGGTGACGGACTGGCGCACAGTCTGCCGGGTCTTGATCAAGCTGTTCTCCAACACGGGGATGCCCGACACCACCGAGAGAGCCCTCGCAAGTTCGGCCGCGTGGTCGAGGGGCCGCCTCTTTTCGCCCCGCCACAATGGCACGGGCACCATGACGGTGACCCTTGAGGTTGCAACCCGGGGGGTGCGCGTGCCGATCGCCCGGGCCATGGGCCCAATCAGTTCACGGTAACCGGCGAACTTGGCCAGGTGGACAATTTTCAACACAGGATCGTTCGTCATGAACGGCGCCACCACCGGAATGGCGTCGCTCCTTGGATTCCCGCCGGCGCTCGCGCCGGTCGCGGGGAGCCCGCCGTGGGGAGGCGCCCCTTCGGGCTCGAACCGTGCGTCCGATTGGGTGCGGACAGCGCCACACCCATCCCGGTAACCCAGCGTCCCGGTGCGCCGGGCGGGCTCAAGTTCTCCCAGGCACGCTCGGCAAAACGGTCGGTTCCGGATCGGCAGCGGCCCGACAAACCGAACGGTGACTGGATCGGCGAACGGCCGTGCTTCGCGAGGCGTGATCGCTCCGGGCCCCGTATCGGACTCGCGCCCGCAGATCCCACAGGCATCTTCTATCAGAAAATCGGTGACGCACTGAACGAACCCGGTCAGCAGAGAACCCCCGGCTCGAACAATCACAGAAAGGCCCCTGGCCGCCGTAGTGCGGTCCAGAAAAAATGTCGCGAAAGAACCCAACCACCAGGGGGCGCACCGCATCCCGACCTCCCATCACACATGCGCGGTGGCTATTTCTGGCCGCTTTGCGATAAAGCGACCGGCACCGTTTTTACGTTCGTCCTGCGTAGAACGAAGAAAAGACCGACACCGAACATTCCGAGACTGATCCACTGGTTCAGGGACAGATCCAGAAGAACCCGCATGTTGCCTTCGTAAAAGCGAAAGAAATCCAGGGTGAAACGGAACGTCCCATAGAGCATCAGCAATGCGCCGAACGTGCTGCCTCGTTTCGTCAGCTTGTTCCGAAACAGCAACAGAAAAAGGAGTGTCACCATCCCGAAGAACGACGCGTAGAGCTGCGTCGGATGCAGGGCCACGGCTTCGACCGGATAGCTTGCGGCTATCTGTCTCGCATACACACCCGCGGCGGAATCGGGGGGAAACACGACGCCCCACGCGAGCTCAGTTGGCTTGCCGTAGCAACAGCCGCTTAGAAAACACCCCACGCGCGTCAGCATGATGCCGAGCGCGAGCGCCGGAGAGACAATGTCGGCAACCAGCAGGTAGTCGAGGTTGCGCTTCTTCGTGAACACGTAGATCACGAAGATCGACAACAGGAATCCGCCATAAAGCGTCGCGCCACCCTGCCACAGGGCAAACACATCGACCAGGCTGCGGTATTCGTCGAGGTGAAAGACAACGTAGAGAAGTCGCGAACCGATGACGCCGGCAAGAATGATGTACACACTCAAGTCGAGAATATACTGAGGGTCCACTCCGAACGTCTTCGCCCGGCGTGTGCTCATGTAGATACCGACGAGAAAACTCACCGCCAGCATGAACCCGAAAGAGTAAATGTTGAACCAACCGATTTTGATCAGAACGGGGTGCAAATAATCGACCTCACAAACCGAAGCGTTAACAAACTAGTATTCGTACCAGCGCACACTACAATTTAGTAGAAAGCCGACAAAGAAGCAACTGACTACGAGGGAGCTTCCCCCGTAGCTCAGGAACGGCAGTGGAATCCCTGCAACGGGTGCCATTCCGATTGTCATGGCCACGTTTGTGACAACCTGGAAGAAGAAGTACGTGGCAATTCCGAGGCAGACAGTGCTTGCAAACTCACTCTTCGCTTTGGCAGCGATAATCAGCGCCCGGTAGATCAGCACGGCGAAAAGAAAAAGCACGAAGAGCGCTCCTGCAAATCCCACTTCCTCTCCCAGAACTGAAAAGATAAAGTCGGTGTGTTTGGCGGGAAGAAACTCAAGCGCTTTTTGTGTTCCTTCCATGTAACCCTTTCCCGTAAGTCCACCGGAGCCAATCGCGATTTTGGACTGAAACACCTGCCATCCCGCACTTAGCTTGTCCACTTCGGGATCCAGGAAGTTCAGGAGCCGCCGCTGCTGATACGCTTTCAGGTTTCCCCAGACAATCGGGAGAAACAGGCCGACACCCAGGTTCGCCCCGACGAGTAGAATATTTTCCTGAAGGTTCGAGCGCCGAATGTAGGCGACGACAAAAATGAGCACGATGTAGATACCGAACGGCCACGGGTTCCGGGTCGTACCCAGCTCCTCGCCGTAAAGAATCAACAGGCCAGCAACGAACGGGGAAAGCGTGTAGAAAATCAAATGGCCTTTCACACCTCGCCAGTACAGTACCGGAAGAAGCATCACGAAGAAAACGATGGCGGTGCCGAGGTCAGGCTGCTTCAGTACAAGCAGAAACGGAACGATCAGCAACCCGAGTACCGGGAGTACCTTGCTCGGGCGGTTGTGGCCCCTCTGCCCCGCGAGGACCCTTCCCCAGACGAGCAGCAACGCGATCTTCGCGAACTCCGAAGGCTGAATCCGGACAGGGCCGATCTCGATCCAGCGCCCCGCCGCTCCGCTGCCGATGAAAAGGACCAGTACGAGCAGAACGAGACATAGGAAGTATGATACGTACGCGAGCGTTTCGAAGTAACGGAATGGAATCGCGTAGCCGATGAGCAACGCGATCACGCCGAACCCCATCCACAGGAGTTGCCGGCTGAAGTATGTCGATGATTCACCTTCCACACTGCCCGTTTGTCCCGGATGAAAGACAGAATAGATGAGGCTCAACCCGATCGCGCAGAGGAGCCCGGTCGCGATCAGTAGAAGCGTGTCGAAATCCCGGCGACCTCTCACAGGCTGTCCCCTTCCGTACTCGCCGGCGCCAGCGGTACAACGTCGAGGTCGATCGGTTCGATGACAATCTCGACCGGTTTCGTTTCAACCTTTACGGGCGGCTTCGGAGGCGGTGCAACTCTCTGGGTCACTACGATCCGGTCCTTGAAGTATTCCATATAGAACTTGCCGGCGATCGGGGCTGCCACAGCGCCGCCGTGGCCCGCGTTCTCCACGATGATCGCGACGGCGATTTCAGGCTCATCGGACGGCGCGTAGCCAACGAACCAGGCGTGGTCGTCGCCGTGCGGGTTCTGCGACGTTCCTGTCTTGCCGGCGGCCGTGATTCCCCGGATACGGCTCGCCCGCCCGGTCCCGCTCTGACCCTGCACGACCCCCTCCATGGCCTGCTGGAGAAACGTAATAATGGTTGCGTTCGTATTGGCCACGCGCCGGCGGCGATACACCCCCTCGCTCTCGCCGTCGACCTGCTTGATCACATGGGGCTGTACCAGATGCCCTCCGTTTGCAACGGAGGCCGCGACACGGACCATTTGCAAAACGCTGACCAGAAACTCTCCCTGCCCGATGACGATGTTCAGAACGTATCCCTGCGTCCACTTTTTCTCGCCGTAACGCCGGTTGTAGTACTTTCGGTCGGGAACGAGCCCGCGAACTTCGCCGGGCATGTCGATTCCGGTTCGCGCTCCAAGACCGTAGCCCCTCGCGGAGGCCGCCAGCTCATCGACGTCGATGCCTTCCCCAATTTTGTAGAAGTAGGAGTCACACGATTCGACAAAACCGTTCATTAGATTCATCCAGCCGTGCCCACCCTTCTTCCAGCATTTGTAAACACGGTTGCCGAACCGATGAGCGGAGATGCAAAAAACGATGGCGTCGTTGGGATCTTCGATTCGGTGCTCTAGATTGGCGTGAGCGCTTATTATTTTCAAAGTGGACCCGGGCGGATAGGTGGCCCGCAGAAAGCGGTTGAACAGCGGCTTGGACTCCGCATTGAACAACTCGCTCCAGTCGGCCTGGCGCATCCCCCGCGCAAACTTATTTGGATCAAAATTGGGAAGGCTGACCGCGGCGAGGATCGATCCATCATTCACGTCCATGACCACGGCAGCGCCGCTCTTCCACGGTTCGATAAGGGACTCCAGACGGCCCTGCAGGCGCGTGTCGATCGTAAGCAACACGTCACGACCCGGCACCGGCGCTCGCGTGAGTTCGTTGAGCTCTCCGAGAACCGTCCCGTGTGCCGTCACGGCAACGACGCGCTGTCCGTCCTCGCCGCGGAGAAACTCCTCGCAGATCTCCTCGATCCCGATCTTCCCGATCAGATCTCCGGCGAAGTATCCACGCCGCGTCGTCTGCGAGAGGAATCGATTACTGACCTCACCGACGTACCCGAGAAGGTGCGAGGCCAACTCGCCGTTGCGGTACCGCCTCTGCGAACTCGTTTCGACCCGGAGCGTCGGGAACACGTCGTAGTTCTCACGAACGAAGGAAATCTGCAGCTTGTTCGCATTCGGAATAATCGGAAACGGCAACGTTCCGTTCCGCTTCGACCACGCCTGGTACCGCGAAAAGACATTCGTCGTATCCAGTGGCAGATACTCGCCCAGTCGGAACACCGTCTCCCGAACGTGCGACGGGTCGCGCGACGGAACGATAACTTTGAAGCGGGGCACGTTGTCCACGAGAACGACCGAGTTGTGATCCTTGATCAGCCCCCGCGGTGCGACGATTCGTTGGCGTTGAAGCTTGTTTTCTTCGGCATATCTCCAGTAGTAATCGTGGTGAATGTACTGTAGTGAAAAGAGCCGACCGGCGAGGACGAGGAGGGTCGCGACGACCAGGAACATGAGCCGTCGTATTGCACTCTTGCCACGCCGTTCGTCTCTAGAGTCGCGCTTTCCCAAAGGACTTCACCACCTTGGCCTCCGAATACAACGCGATCTTGTGGACCACCACCCCCACGATCGCCGTGTAGAGTGCAGACGGCAGGGCTACCGTGAAGAATATGACAAGGAACCGCCCGATGTTCAAGTCGGTGTAGACAAGCAAATAGAGGAAATCGTGCGCGGCCGCCGAAACAGCTAGAAGCGCGGCCAGAAACGGCACGGCGCCCGGTTCACCTTTCGAGCCCGCGATTCCCATAGCGTAGCCGATCACACTCTTTGTAAGCGCATTGAGGCCCAAGAGTTCCGGATTAAGGAGATCCTGGACGAATCCGACGAAGAACCCCGCGACCGACCCCGGAATTGCACCGCGGTTGATCGCCAGATAGGCGACGAGCAGAAGCGAAAAGTCGGGCGCAATCTGGCCGATGGCGATTTTCGGCGCAAGCACCATCTGCATCAGCAGGAAGACGAACGATGCGAACAACAGATGCAGGTATCTCACGGTC
>JAPUJU010000329.1 GCA_027296025.1 bacterium | reverse complement strand
GTGCCGAATGAGAAGGTTGTATCCGACCAATGCCGTGATCGCCGCGCCGAGGCCCGCAATCGTCGTCGTAAGCGCTTCAGCGATTCCGGGTCCGACCACCTCAATACTTGCGGTTCCTTCGATGCCCATGCTCAGAAAACTGCTCAGGATCCCCCATACCGTTCCAAGCAGACCGAGAAACGGCGCCACGCTGGCTGTCGTTGCAAGAAAGATCAGGTACTTCTCCATCTCCGAGAATTCCGCGGTGGCCCGCCCCTCCAGAACGTTCTTGAGCTGATCGGCAGCCAGCAAGTTCATCGCCCGCCCACGTTCGTCAGGAAGGGCGGCGTTCTGCTCCTCGAGAAACCCCTTCGCCTCGATGAGCAACGCACCTTCGACCGACGGCAGGTATTTCTGGACCGTGGACATCGACACCGCGAGGCCCTTCGCCGGGACCTCAGCGGCGAGCCGCTGCCCGCTCTTGAGCAGGCGGACATAGAGCCGCGCGCGGTCGTAGATGATGGCCCATGAAATCACCGACATGACGAAAAGAAGCAACAACAGAAACTTGGCGAACGGACCGGTATTGAGGACGAGCGTCACCACGGATTGACCGAAGTTTGCGAACGGTATCACGCTAAAACTCTCCATGTGCGACCCCTCTTAACATCATGTAATCTAATAAGTTGCAAGCGAATCGAACGCCCCGAGTCAAAAGCACGGCTACCATACCACCGGCTCGCGCGAAGCGTCAAACCATAAGGGTTGATCGAGCGCAGCAAATCCCGTATAATAAACGAGGAATTGCATCCCCCTGCCGTTCCGCTTCCTCCAAGGAGGAGACCGCCGTGAAGCCCCTCAGTGTGCTTCTAGTGGTTGTTGCCGTATCGGTCCCGCTCTGCGCATACGCCGCAACCAGCTACTTACCAACAGATTACACCGGGAAGGGCGTGAGCTTGAGCCTCACCGACCCGGACGGCTCCGTCTATCAGAACGGAGAGTCGGTCCGGCTGCTCCTTCGTACCGATGCCGATGGCTACGTGGCCATTTTCAACATCGATACGGACGGATACGTCCATTTATTGTACCCGCGGGATGCGAGATCCATCCAAAGATTCTCGCAAGGCAGAGAGTACGCCATTCCCGAGCGGGACAATGAGGCACTGATCGTTTCCGGGAAAAAAGGGATGGAAATGGTGTTTGCCGTGTTCGCCCCGCGGCGCGACGACTTCGACGTCTACGCCATCCAGGAAAACATTTCCGATTCGGAGAGCGGTTACGCGGAACGGATCGACGGCGACCCGTTCATCGCCGCCAACCGTGTTGCCTCACGTCTCGTACCGGGCATCGCCACGAACCCCGGCGCCTCGCTCGCCTTCACGTATTTTCACGTGATCGAGCCGGTGGATTTTCCACGCTATTTGTGTGGGACCTGCGAAGCATCGGGCAGCGATCCCTGGGGTCCCAGCGGACCGGACTACGTGGCAGTTCGCGACTTCGAGCGTACAAACCAACTCGCTTACCCGCTCGTACGCGGGTTCGACCTCGAAAGCAACCTCGCTGAGGCAGAAGCGAAACCCCGGTACCTTGAGACGACCCGGACGGTTTACGTCGACTACCGCCCCGGGTGGGACCGCGGATACTACTGGGGTCCGTGGGGAGGCTATTCGTGCTACCCGTACTACCCGGGCTGGTTTGTGAGCGTTGGCTTCGGCTGGGGATGGGGACACGGATGGGGCCATCATCATAGCGATTACTACTATCCCTGGTATCCCATCGGCGGCGGCGGATACGACAGGTATACGAGGCCGAACAGCATCGCCTACCGAACGGCGACCTACCGTTCGTCGCGCCCGTATCGTTACAAGAATACCGCTTTGAATACAGCGCTCGCGCGGCAGAGGACTTTTTCGTCGCCGAGCCGGCGGGTCAAATCCAGATCCATCGCCGGAAGAACCACCGCCAGACCGCATAGTCGCTACGCACTGAAAACGAGGGCGTCGAACCGTTCGGTCACGAGCAGCCGGAGGGTCGCCCGTTTGTCCCGGCGGGGAACCCTGTCGAACAACTACCGCCTCTCTCGCGACCGCTCCGTGTACTCGCCAAGAACCATCAAGCGGATCGACACGAGGTACTTCGGGGAGCGCCGGTCACGGTACGACCGAACGATGAACGAGTCCCGCGGTTCCAGGGATACCTATCGTTCCCGTTCTGTGGTTCGCCCAACGGGCAGAAGTTCCACAAGCTACAAACCCAATGTGAGGACCCGGTCGATAAGATCGAAGTCAACGTCCACAAAGGTCAGAGGACGTTCCAGCGGCACGCGATCGCGCACGTCCGTCCGCTCGGCGCCGAGAACGCGCAGTTCCCGGTCGGCGACGAGCCGGACATCGGGGAAAAGCCGGAGGCGTTAGAAGATCCCGGCATGTACGAACGTTAAAAAAGCGGGGACCGAATCATCGGTCCCCGCTTTTCTTTGATGGTTCGAAACGGGCGCTGGCCTAGATGGCCTTGAACGTCTCGACCTCGAGATACTTTACGCCGTCGATCTTGCGGACGGTTGTCGTAATCTTTACGTCGTCTTCCGCCGCGCGCAGCCCCTTGATCATGTTGTTGTCGATCAAGCGGTAGATGTTGCCGTCAGCGGTCTGGAAGAGCGTTGAACACGACTCGGTGGTCTTGAAAGTGCACTTGCTACAGACCGCGTTTCCGGTCAGCACCAGGCGACGACCTTCATGAAGGTTGACTTCGGCATACGTGAGACTGACTTTCTTCGAGTACGAACAGCCTGAAGCAGTCGTGTACGCGTACTTCGAACAACTCGCTACCGAAGCGGTTCCGCTGCAGGCCGAGGCTATGGCAGTCAACGCCGTTTGGGCAGCGTTCTTACAACACGGGTAAGCGTCCGCCGGAAGGGCAGCCATCGAAAACGTAACCCAGGTGCCGGCAGCCGCCGTCGTCACGGCAGCGGTCTTATCGCTTGCGCAACAGGAAGCCGCGCCGGCCGTTTTCGTCGCACCGGCCGTGCAGGCGTTGTAACCGGCCGTCACAGCCGTTGCGACCGCAGACTTGCAACACGCATGCGCATCGGCGGGCATAGCCGCGAGCGCAGTGTTGACATAGCCCTGGGCCGTTCTGGTGTTATCGCACGCAACGAGATCCGTCGCGTGACCGACAAAGAATGCTCCGATTCCGACCGCAAGTACGGCCGCAATCGCAATTGAAAACCTGGTTTTCACGTTGGTGTACCTCCAGAGTTGTGGGTCAACGAAAATATCTAGAATGGGCGCTTGGGCGCATCGCTACAAATTCTTATGCAATTTTGAGGCAAAAGTTCCGTGGTGTCAAAAGATTTCTGTTTCGACGCAGCCCGAGGTTACCGAATGTACCCCAGGCTTCTCAGCCGTTCCAGCGTCTCCGGGTCTATCCGAGGATCGCGAGCGTGGATGCCCGGAACGGTCCGCCATAACACCGTGGCCTGCAACGAGTCACGTACCATGGCCAGGGTGTCGGGCATCACCTCGGACAGGTCATTCTGCTCCAGCGGGTCTGCTGAAAGGTCGAAGAGACGGTCGGTTGGGCTCATAGGATCTCCGCCGCGAATGAGCTTCCACGGTCCGACGCGACACGAGTAGAGGTGCGGCGGCAGGGAAGAGACCACGCTCAAGCGGGCGCCGGCGGTGGGTCGGCCCAGAACCTCGGGAATCGGCCGACCCTGATGGAGGGCCATCGGCTCCATTCCCAGGGCCTCCAAGAGGGTCGCCGCGAAATCCACGAGGCTCACCGGGCGCTCGATCCGGCGACCGCCGGCGACGCCGCCGGGTGGCCGGTAGGCGAGGGGACTCGCCGTGAGTTCCTCGTAAATCGAATGCCCGTGAAACCATCCACCGTGATCCCCCAACTCTTCCCCATGATCGGTGAGGAAGACGATGTGGGCTTTCTCGAAAATGCCGCGTTTCCGGAGACCATTCAGTACACTGCCGAAATGGCGGTCCACGAAATGAATCTCGCCGTCGTAGCGGGCGACCATGCCTTCTAAATCTTCCTTCGTCAACGTCGGACGGTTCGGGAGAGATTCCCAGTCGAGGCGTGTGTCGTCACCGGCAAACTCGTGAAACATAGGTGGAGTATCCGGACCGGTGGGGCGACCCTCCGAAACCGCTGCAAAGTCTTTCTCCGGCGGCGAGTAACTCGAATGTGGCTCCATGAAATGAAGGTAGGCAAACCGCGGCGCGTCTGTGGTTACGTCCAACCACTCGAAAAATTCGCGAGTCACACGATAACCTGATCCTGCGTCCTGCGGCACATACAGGTACGCCACCAGCGCCTCGACGCCGGTGCGACCGTGGTGGCACCACCACGGCATCCCCGTCGGCGAGAACGTTTCGAACCCTTGTCCAAATCCGCGTTCCACCGACACCAGCATGTTCGCGACGAACGCCGCCGTCCGGTACCCGTATGCGCGAAAGTGGTCGGCGAGCGTCGGCACACTTTCGGGAAATCCCTGAAACGGACCGATCGTCTGGTGCGCCGTCGGGTAGAGTCCGGTGAAAAGACTCACGACGGAAGGAACCGTCTTGTTGCTCGGCGTGTACGCCGCATCGAACACGAAGCTCTCGCTGTTGAACCGGTCCAGGTTCGGGCTGGTCGGACGCGCGTAACCAAAGGCGGCCAGGTGATCCCGACGGAGCGTATCCACCAGGATTATAAATACGTCCGGAAAAACGCCCGCGCGATCGCTCGCATTGACGTTCACCCGGTTGCCGCGCCGCGGATACAGCCACACGCCGGACGCTACGTTGGCTATTACGAACAAGGCGAGAAACGCGGTCCCGATCTTTCCTGCACCCACCGAGGCCCTGGCCGGCCAGCGATGCGATGAGCGTCGCCGCACGGCGAGGACGATGAGTCCGGCACCGGCGAGCATCAGGACCGCCACGGTTCCCACGGCAAAGAACTTGCCCGGCAACGATGAGAGCCGCGGCACCCAGGTCATCTTGAGTATCCAGAAAGCGGCGGTGAAGGAGAGCTCCACCATGACGTACATCGCAACGGCAGCAGGGACATACACACGGTCAACGAGTTTCCACAAGAGCCCCCGCGCTACGACGACGGATGCAAACGCCATGAGCAGATGGACGTTTGCTCCATAGAGCAGCTCGAGGAAGGACGGCGCGAAAGCGCGGAGTGTGAGCGTGGTCTCGACTGCACCGATCAGAACCGCTGGTACGGCCACGAGCAGAAACGCCAGGCCGGTGGCGCGCAAGAAGGTGGGGGACGGCGCGCCGGATACGTCGGTTTGCCGATCGGAATCCGGGATCATGCCGCTACGGTGTCGTATGCAGGGCCGACCGTCAAGAGGCTTTGACGGTAGTAAGCGATGCTACAGCGTTCGGATGTCACGCGGTGTAAACCGTTTGCCGTCCTGTTTCACGTAACACGCCTCTGTCTCCGGGTCGTGCTCGAAAAATAGCAACCACTCTTCGTCGGCCGCCCGGCTCAGGATGCGCGACTTCTCTTCCATCGAAACGACGGGTTGCAGATCGTAGGACATGATGTACGGCGTGGGAAAGTGTGCGACCGTCGGGCACAGGTCACCACAGTGAAAAAGCGTGTTGTTTCCGTCGCTGATCTTCGGCAGCTGTTGGCCGGGTGTGTGGCCGTCGAAGGTCAGGAGATCGACCCCCGGCGCGAACGACCACTCGCCATCGTAGAGCTCGAGGCGTTTTTCGCGTTCGAGTATTTCGATACGTTCGCGAAAGTAGCTTCCGCGGTCTCTTGGGTTCGGTGAGAGCGCGTGTTCCCATTGAGAGCGTTGCACGTGGTGCGTCGCATTCGGAAAAGTGAGCTTCCACGTGTCTCCGTCGGGCCAGGCAACGCCGCCCCCGTGATCGAAATGCAGGTGCGTGAGAAGAACATCGGTAACGTCGTCGGGACTCAGGTCGAGATTCGCGAAGCTCTCCTGCATAGGATGGTTGAACTCGAACGCGTAAATTTTTGTCAGCTTCTCCCCGTAGCCCGTTCCGCAGCCTGCATCCACGACAATCGTTTTTCCACACCCTTGAACGACCAGAAGGCGCATGACCATGAAGATACGGTTTTCGTCGTCCACCTCCACGACGCGGGACCACATATTCTTGGGCACCACGCCGAACATCGCGCCGCCGTCCAGACGGAACTTGCCGGCGACGCATGAGCGGACTTCCCACTCTCCGATTTGCATGTGAACCCTTTCTCCGCAGGAACATATTCTTCCTCGAGTTGCACGGCCGTCCCGTACACAAGAAGTTCGGCCGCCCCCTGCATCACCCCGCTGGTCATGAAACGGACGCCGACCACCGCATCCGCTCCCAGGGAGACCGCTTCCTCGCGCATGCGGTCCAGGCACTGCTCGCGAGATTCCGCGATCAACTTCGTGTAGTCGCGGATCTCGCCCCCGGTAATGTTCTTTAGGCCTGCAAGCAGGTCGTGGCCGATGTGCC
>JAPUJU010000328.1 GCA_027296025.1 bacterium | reverse complement strand
CACCGGTGTCTTTGTAGTGAACGGATACGCTGCGACCTTCGGGTGGGCAGCGCTCAGCACACCCAGCAACGTCGACTTGCCTGCGTTCGGCTCACCGACGAGTCCCACATCGGCAATCAGCTTCAACGTCACCTCGAATTTGCCATGTTCTCCGTCCTGGCCCGACGTTGACCTTCTCGGCGCCTGGTTTCGGGCACTCTTGAACCGCTCATTGCCGCGCCCCCCCCTGCCGCCCTTCGCCAGAACAAACCGCTCGCCAGGCCGAACGAGGTCGGCAAGCACCTCGCCGGTCTCGAATTTACGAACTATTGCACCGACCGGCACTGGCACGACGACATCGTCCGCCGATTTTCCCTTGCGGCTGCGGCCACTCCCATGGGCACCCCGCCCCGCCTTGTAAGTTCGCCGATAGTGGAGGTCCACGAGCGTCGAAAGGCGCTCGACCGCTTCAACCACTACGTCTCCGCCACGGCCCCCGTCCCCTCCGTCGGGACCACCCCGCGGAACATACTTCTCCCTGCGAAAACTTACGCATCCGTCACCGCCCCCACCGGCGATGGCTTCTATAATAACTTGATCGATAAACATGGCTGTTCGACCCGCAATAGTGAGCAGGCAACGTATCCAAGGCAAACGACATGTTCGGGAGGAGGAACGGGCGTGACGGCAGATGCTAACAAGCGCCAACGGGCCGCGTCAAGGCCGGTGCTGCTCTACCGTGAGGCGCGCTCTGCCAACGCCTTCACGACCGCCGGAGGGGCAAGATCGGAGACGTCGCCCCCGAGCGCGGCGACCTCTCTGACCACCGAACTGTGGAGGTAGATGTACCTCAAGCTGGGCATCAGAAAAATCGTCTCGAATTTCGGGTACAGTTTCCGGTTCATGAGGGCCATCATCATCTCGTATTCGAAGTCCGAAACCGCGCGAAGTCCACGGACGACGACGTCGATATCTAGTTTTCTGGCCTCTTCGGCCAACAGCCCGGAAAGGGTGATCACCTCCACGTTGGGAACACCCTTCGTACTTTCCAGGACGAGTCGCTTTCTGACACGTAACGAAAACTGCGTATTCTTGTCACCTTTTCCGGCAACCGCGACGAGAAGGGTGTCAAACATCCCGCTCGCCCGGTCGATAATATCGAGGTGGCCGTTCGTAATCGGATCGAACGTGCCCGGGTACATGGCTCTGGTCATGAACCTTTCTCTCCCGCGGTTTCGAAGTAGCTGATCGTCGTACGGCCAAACGCGCGATCCCGGATCCGTTCGAGCCGGGCGAGTTCCGGAATCTGAAGTCCTTTGTCGTGCTCGACTACGACAAGTTGATTCCGAGAGTAACGCACCGAATCGAAGAACTCCAGCAAAAGCTCCGCGTCGCTCGACTGGTACGGTGGATCGGCAAAGACGATGTCCGCGTTGATCTTCTCGAAGGGACCTGTCAAGAAGTCGTTGGCGTCGGACCGTACAATGATCGCTTCCGGTGATTCGAGCGAGAGGTGATCGAGGTTGTCGCGCAGAAACCGGAGCGCTCGGTCGTCCCTTTCCACCAGATAGACGGCGCTCGCACCCCTGCTGAGCGCCTCGAGTCCCATGCTGCCCGCACCGGCGTAAAGATCGACGAATACGGCACCACGGACCCTTTCGCCGAGGGTTTCGAACACCGATGACCTGGTGCGCTGCATCGTCGGGCGCAGATGCTCCCCGGATGGATCCCGAAGGACCCGGCCCTTGAAGCGTCCGGAGATGATCCGGACCTGATAACTACGGGGAGTCATTCAGACGAAGGATAGAAAAGAAAAGGCGGCAAGGCAATCGAATTGCCTCACCACCTCTTCGCCGCGGACCGGGCACAAATGTGGAAGTTTGACCGGGTTGAGGTTATTCTCCGTTGAGGGCCGTGCTCCTCACGATTGTAGGTGTCACAAAGATGATCAGCTCACGCTTTTTCTTCGTCGTGCTGCTGAACCGGAAGAGCGCACCCAACCCCGGAATGTCCTTGAGAAAAGGAACGCCGTTTTCGAAGTGGGTCTCCGCTTCATTGATCAGCCCGCCGATAACGGCCGTTTCACCGTTCTGAACGACCACACGCGTATCGGCTTCCATGAGCGTAATGATGATACCACCCTGAACCGTCGCCTGTGAACTCAGGTCACTGACTTCGGGATGCAGATCGAGAGTGATCGACTCGTCTTTGTTTACGTGCGGGGTGACTCGGAGCATGACACCGACTTTCGTGAGCTCGGTGATCGGGTTGCCAGCTTCGTCCGAAACGATCAACGGAATTTCCTTACCGACCATGATCTTGGCTTCACGGTTGTCCGCAGTGACAATCCGCGGATTCGAGATAATGTTCGCCTTGTTCTCCTTCTCGAGAGCTTCGAGTAAAATCTGGAGCTCGCCCCATGACTGGACGGTTCCGAAAGCGATGTTCGAGACGCTGTTCGTTCCGAGCGCGTCAACACCGGCACCGCCGATACCGTTCGCAAACTGAAGACTCAGGAGGTCCCAGCGAATACCGAATTCTCGCGTTGCCTCGTAGTCCACGTCGACCATCTTCGCCACGATCTCGACCTGCTGAGTGCGGCGATCGAGGTCGGTGACCATTGCAGCGATCTTGTCAGCGACATGTTCGATGTCCGTGACGATCAGAACGTTGTTGCCCTTCTCGACTTCAATGCTGCCTCGCGAGGACGACATCTTTTTGAGAGCGTCGCGCATTTCCACTGCATTGGAGAAGCTCAACGGGAGGATCCGGGAAACGAGCGGCAGCAATTCGTCCTTCTTCCGTTCCGCGGCCTGGTGCTGCAGTTCTTCGGACACGAGGTTATCGGTGGTCGACACACGGAGGATGCCGTATTCTTCGCGCCAGCCAAACCCGTGCGCCTTGAGGACGATGTCCATCGCCTGGCGCCAGGGCACGGTCTTCAGGTGCGCCGTAACTTTACCTTCTACCTCGGGCCCGGCGATGATGTTTGTTCCGGAGAACTCAGAAAGGCTTCGCAGAACTGTCTTGATATCAGCGTTCTGAATGTCGATCGTGATGTTCTTGTTGTTCGCCAATCCGGTGTTTGCCGCAAACGAACTGAACTTCTGCGCGCTTCCGAGGGCGTTGACCGGCGGATTCGGCTGGATCTGAGCCGCGGTGTTTCCCCAGGCATTGCCCCTGGACCAGTTCGGGGTTGCGCTCTTCTCGCGGTCCGCGTTGGCATTTGCCCGCGGGTTGCAGGGGTTGGATACTGGCACCCACGTCTTCGGCTTCGTCTGCGCCGAATCGTCGACTGTGGCCGGGCTTGGCGGGTTGGTTGCCATAGGGGCGGGGTTCGCCGGCGCTTCGTCACCGGAAGCCTGTGGCATGGGCTCGGGATCCACAACGGCTGTGTCGTCTGCCGAAACCGGCGTCGGCATGTCGCTGTTCATCGGACCACCGGAGAATACCACCACGACCTCGTTACCCGACTTGGTGACTTCGTACGAAACCTTCATCTTCATGTCGAAGACGACGCGCGTAACTTCGTTCGGTGGGTTGGTAAACTGGCTCGTGCGGATTTTCTGGATCCAGCGTCCATCGCCTTCGTATTCGTTCTTGTCCAGCTTGTGCTCGGCGCCGATGAAATCGACTACGAGACGAGGCGGGTTCTTCAACATGAAGTCATACACTTCCCCGGCACCCATCTTTTGGATGGTAAACCTCGTTGACGTATCGTCGACCTGACGATTCAACGAGTTTACCGTCTGCTCACCGTAGACTGCCGTCGCGCTGGCGACTACCCCAACCAGGGCCAAGGCGAGCATCGATTTGTGAATCGTGAACGTTTTCATTGCTTGTCTCCTTCTCCCTTGTCCATGTGAAGAGTCACTTTGCGTGTTTGCCCGAAATTCGTTACGCGGGCAACCATGGTTTCTTCGCCAATAGCGACAATTGAACCGTTCTTAACTCGATCTCCAACTCTGAGGATGTAACTGAAACCCTTGTTATCTTCCAGTAGTGCAAAGCGGTCCAATTCTCCTCTAACGATCCCAACAAGATCGAGGCGTCCGAGAACGATCGGCGACATTTTCTTGTCGCTGACGAAGTCACCGACGACCAACGATTTGAAGGGGTCTCTCCTGTTAAAGGCGCTATAGTAGTAGCTGTTCGTCCGGAGCTTCGTCTTCTTCACGGGCGCGACCGTCTCTGTCTGCCCCGACGCGTTATCAAAGCCGCCACCAGCAACGATTGTCGCCAGGACAACTCCCAGGACGACAGATTTAGTCCTCTTCAGTGGCTGCAACTTCATTTCGAGCTCCTTCGCTCAGCGTGTATGCGGTTAGGGTGAAGTCAGCGACAACTGATTCGTTTCCACTGTCGTTCCCACGCGACCTTCTTGTCGCCGCGACGGCGGATTTGACATTCAGACTGGCTACATTAACGATTCTCGACATATTTGCCAGGCGGCTGAGGAAGATACCAAGCTGATGGTATCCACCCTTCACGCGCACCTTGATTGGATGCGATTTATAAAATTCGTGCGGCGTGGCCGATCCTGGCTGAAAGAGCATGAAGTCCACTCCAGCCTTGTTCCCGGCCGTCGTTACTTTGCGAAGCAGATCTGGCATCTCGGCCTCCGCAGGGAGCATCGTCTGGGCGGAGAGCCACTGTTCATGAAGGCGATCGTACTCGGCTTCGATCTGTCCGAGGCGGCCAACCATCTGACGCGCTTTCTCGAGTTCCGCGCTCATCCTGGCGTAATCCACTTCCAGCTGGGCGATCTTCGCCTTGCGCACCGGGTAGCAGAACGGCAGGAGCCGCGTACCGAAATAGAGATAGCTGATAACGATGACGGCGAGCACACCGATAAGGATTTTCTGAGTAGTTGGATCTTTGAGATTCATGGTCAGCCTTTCTCTTTCTACGTTCCTACCCTATCGGGACCTCACCCTGGAACGAAGGGTGAACTCGATAACGTTGTGATCGAGAATCTTGCCTTCCTGCGCGACGATCAGTGTGACCTGGTCGAAACGGTCCGATTTCTGAAGGTTGTTCATCAGATCGGCAATGATGTAGTTTGAGAACGTGACCCCTTCGATCGAGACGCTCGAGGCCGATTCCTCTTTGACCGAAGTAAGCCAGCAGTTTGATGGCATCTTGACGCTGATGTCGTTCAGCAGCTGCACTCGGAAATACCGGTCCTTGTCCAGGCTGGCGATCACGCCGAGGCGCTTGTTGACCTCTTCACGCTCGCTTGTCAGCTTGCGGATCCGCTCGAGTTGGGGCATGAGGCGCGTGGACTCTTTCTTTGCTTCCGCAACTTTTTGAGTAAGATCATTGACCTTTCTCGCCTGAAGAGTCGACATTGCTACCAGCATTCCGAAATACAGAACGACGGCGCCGATGACCCAGATGACTTTCGTTCCACCCGAAAATGAAGGCAGCTTAAACGAACGTGTTTTCTTACGATCCGATAGAGGGAGCAGGTTAATGCGAATCATTTATTTTCCCACCTTTCGCAGCGCCAGACCCAGTGACACGGTCAGCAAGGGGGCAACTTTTTCGAGCTCTTCCATGCCTTCACTGATCAAGCTGTCGGCCTGGGAAAACGCGCGCAAGGAATCATTCAACTTGAATTCGATCTGATGTTTATCGGCGAGAATCTCTCTGAGCCAGGGCACTCTTCCTCCGCCACCACTCATTACAACCTCGTCGATGTTCTCTGCGTCACCCGCGGTCTTGAGGAACGAAATCGACCGCTCGATTCCCATTGAAAGTTCCTCGGACGCTTCTGCGATGATCTCTCTGCAACGGCCTTCATCGGGCATGGCGCCGCCACCACTGATCATCTCTTCGGCTTCGTCGAAGCTAACTCCTAACTCTCTCTGAAGTGACTCATTGAAGGCATTGCTACCAACACTTAAATCGCGGGTGAAGAGCGGAATGTGGTTCTGGACGATATTGATGTTCGTAACGTCGGAGCCAATATTGATCAGCCCGGTAACTTGCGTCCACGGAGCGTCCAGCGATTCGCCGTACGCGTTCTGAACCGCAAACGAATCGACGTCGATGATCACGGGGTTGTATCCGGCATCGCGAATCAGGTCGGCGTGCGTGTTGACCATCTCTTTCTTGGCCGCGACCAGCAAAATCTCCATCTGGTTGGCGCCGACGTCCTCTTTGAGGACCTGAAAATCGAGGCACACGTCATCGATATCGAAAGGAACGTGCTGCTCGGCTTCCCAGAAAATCGCCTCCTGTGCATC
>JAPUJU010000327.1 GCA_027296025.1 bacterium | reverse complement strand
GGCCGCGTCGATTCCGTCGATTCCGCGAAAGATGCCCGCGAAAGGCGCCTGGATCATCATGACGGATGCCGCCGGGTCCGCCAGTTCCGGCATCGGGCGCTGGGGATTCATGGCGTGGCGGATAATCACGTCTTCCAGGGACTCGTCGTGCTTGAATCGCAGCACCCGCGAGCAATACCCGCCGATCGACCGCGCCGCGACTTCCAGAAACGAAAGCGACGTGCCGTTACCTCGCAGCTCTGCGTGAATGGGTCCGTGACGAAGCCCGAGAGCATTCGTCGCGCGGTATGTCATCGCCACGATTCGCTTCTGGACTGCCGCGGCCAGTCTGGAGGGCGTGACGTATATCGTCTCCGCGAAGTATGGGCCTTCCAGCGGGTCCGGCTTGTCAAAGATTGTGAAAACATGAAGGCGGCCGTCCGTGAGAATTCCTTCGACGGCGACTTCCCAACCCTGCACATAGTCTTCGACGAGCAGGTGATTTGACGCGTTCGACGTCGGGGATTTATCGGCTCCGCGCACGATGCCCACGATTCGCTGGAACGCCTCGATAAACTCGTCCGGCGAATTCGCGCGAATGACCCCGCGGCTTGCTGACATGTTGAGTGGTTTGAGGACGCACGGATACGTGACGTGTTTCGATGCCTCGCTCGGATCCCGGTCGAGAGGAACGAGTTGAAAATCCGGGACGGGCACACCGGCGTTTCGCAGCACACGCCTCATCTCGTGTTTGTCCCGTGTGGCCTCCGCGGCCGCGACGGGATTGTGCGGCAGGTGCAACCGTTTCGAAATGGCCGCCGCCGCGATGGTCACCTGATCGTCCACCCCCACGACCGCGTCGATGGGTTCATCGCGGGCGAAACGCTCCACATCATCCGCGCACGCGACGGGGTCCGAGAAGCCGAGCGTCATCAGATCACGGGGAATCAACTCACGCAGCGAACTGGGTTCTTCGGAGGCGATGGTCAGATTTGCATCGAGGCGACGGGCGGCGTCTACGAAGGCGCCGGCACGGTATGTTGCAGTCGGTATCAGCAGAAGCAGGCGCTTCAAAGATGCGGTGTTCCCGTCAGAGAAGGTTACTTGGAGGCCGGCGCGTAGTACGGGTTCTGGCCCGACGCGTGATCCGTCGTATCCAGTATCTGGCCCACTTCGGGCACCCGTTCGCGGATGAGTCGTTCGACGCCATACTTGAGCGTCACGCTGACCATGCCGCAGCCCTGGCATCCGCCACCGAATTCGAGGTAAACGGTGTTGTCCTTGACGTCGAGCAGGTTGACGACGCCGCCGTGAGCGGCGACGGACGGATTGACACTGGTATCGATGATTTCCTGAACCTTTTCACGGACCGTCTCAGCATCGGGGAGGTTGCGCGTAATTTCTTCCGAGATTCCAGGCACCCCGGAACTAATCTGGTCGCGTATGCGCATCGCGATGTCTTCGCTGAGTTTCTCCCAGTCGGCATCCTCGTCCGTCGTCGTAGTGACGGAGTTTCCCGCAACCGTCACGGTCGTGATGCCTTCGATCTCGAAAAGCCCGGCGGCCAGTGGGGAGTCGACTGCCTTCTCCATGTTCGGGAAGTGGACGGCGCCTTCTTCGTACACCGGCGGATCGACGACAAAGCGGCACGAGTTGCCGTGAGTCAGAGACGGTTCAGCAGTCACGCGAATGCGCTGCCCATCTTTGCCTCGATAGTTGAAGGTTGTCTCGTTGGTCATTCGATATCCTCGCTTGAAGGTCAGGTTCAAAGATACGATATCGGACCGGTGTTTGCAACCTTTAGGAGAGCGATTCTCGCCTGAGGGCTAGAGAGCGCCGGACCGGCGCTCGATGGGTTCCGCTCAGCAGAACCAGCTTTCCGAGAGAGCCGGCGGCATGCGCCTTCCACTCGGGAATCGTCGCCGAACGTCGTCCTCGAGGAATCTCGAAGTCTCGCCGCCATGCGCATTGTCGGCGAGGCGCCGGATCCCAAAAAACGTGATGGCCGGATCTTCATCGGTCCTCGCGCCCGTATCGACGATTCTCGATACCTCTTCGTGCAGCTCATCCATACGAGGGTCCGGATGCTTCCACGTGTGGGTCAATCGGGCCGGCTCGAACACTCCGAGGTGTTTTCGAACGGACGGCTTTTTCAGAAGCGGTGATCCTGGCGGTAACAGGAGTCGAATCGAGTATTGTACGGGGTCCGTCGAGTCGACGAGGCCTTCGCGTTCGATGAAGTTGAGCAGGGCGACATAGTCGTCCATAGTGTCCCACGGTGTAAATGGAAGCAGGGAGGGACGCAGGGTGAGTCCGATCCGTTTGAAATGGTGCACGACGTTATAGATGTCATCGGCGGTGTGACCCTTGTCGAGCTGCTTGAGCGTATTCGCACTCAGCGACTCGAGCGCGGAGACGACAAAGGCACAACCGAGTGATGCGAGTTCCTCGACCACAGTTGAAAGTTCGGCAAGGTGACTGATCTTGGCGGTATAGTCGAACGAGACATCCTCGTACGCCTCGTGCACGGATCGGGCGATACGCAGGGCGTGCCCTGGTCCGTTCAGAAAATCCGGGTCTCCAAATGTAATATGCTGTGCCCCCTGCTCGACGAGGCGATGGATGTCTTCGAGTACCGCGTTGCGATCCACCGTGTAAAAACGGCCTCCGTACACGGGCGGAATCGGACAGTGAAGGCAGAGATGCTTGCACCCGCGCGTCGTCGTGACATAGCCAACCGTACGTTTCTGTACACCGTCTGAAAACGTCACATATTGATCCAGATTCGGAAGTCCCGTCCGGTCCGGGACGAGCGAGCGCCAGCTCTTGTCGGACTTGCCGGACGGTTGCCGCACGATGGCCGGCGAGCCCCGGTCGAGTGACCGGCAAAGATCAATGAGTTCTGTTTCGAACTCGGCCCCGAGACACGTGTCCGCTA
>JAPUJU010000326.1 GCA_027296025.1 bacterium | reverse complement strand
GCAACTTCATGGCATTCTTTGATACAGATGCGAGCGATGCATGCGCCGGGAGTGCGCGGCGTTGGCATTCTAACCGATGGTATTTGGCGTTGGCAATGGTGCTTTTGCTGCAGTTCACCCCGCGCCTCTCCTCCGCGCAGGATCCGGAATTCTCCGACCGGTCCAAACAGCCGTTCGTGAACAAGATACTCTTCGTAGGCAACTCGCATTTCAGCGATGATGAGCTGCGTTCGAGAATGAGGACGAAACAGCCCCGCTTCTTCTCTGTGTTCAACCGCCCGCGGTTACGCATGGACTTCCTCCGACGCGACATCGCCGCGCTCGAAGCCCTCTACAAAGCGAACGGATTTCTGGATGCCAGCGTGACGCTCGGCGAGATACGGCAGCTCGAGGACGAAGCGTTCGTCGATATCATCATCGATATCGTGGAGAAGGAACCGCGGCGGGTCGAACGTGTAAAATTCTATAACCCGGGTCCCGTGAGCCTGGACGAGCTCGAGGATGCGCTGCGCCTCAAACCGGGCGTCCCGTTCAACCCGTCCCTGCTCGATGCCGACGTCTACTCGCTCAAACGCCTGTACTTCGACCTGGGTCACGTGGGTGTGAAAGTTCAGGATTCGGTGTTAATCGAAGGCCGAAGTGTTTATATCGACCTGACGTTCGATGCCGGCCCGGTCGTGACGATACGCGACATCGAGATTCGGGGAAACGTGCTGACAAAGACGCGGGAGATCGAACGAGAGCTGGCGATCGAGCCGGGTGACGTATTCCGCCTCAGTAAGCTCGGTGAGACGCAGGCGAACCTTTACGAAACAGGCCTCTTTACGGTGGCAGAGTTGACGTTCAGAAACCTGGACACAGAGGCAAAGACAGTGGATATCGTCGTCCGCGTTCGCGAACGCAAATCCGGATACATCGAATTTGGTTTCGGCGTAGGCAACGTTGTTGGAAGTCGTGTTAGCGGAGAGTGGGGTGACCGGAACATTTTCGGATCCGGACGTGGTCTGAGCTTCGGTGTCGAGTACTCCTTCTCTCTTTTCGATAACGATCAGTTCGGTATAGAGAACTGGAACCCCCGCATCCGTTACTACCGTTACGACGGACGTTACAGTCAGCGCCACTTCTTCTGGTCGAAGTTGTTCTTCGGTCTGAACGCGTTCTACGAACGGGACGGGACAATTGAAAACCTGGTCGTCAAAACGCTCGGTATCACGGCAAGTGGGCGCCGTCGACTGAGTCGGAACATCGAGACCATTGTATCTCTCTCTGATGAGCGCATTACGCGCGAGTTCACCGCGTCACCCAGCACAAAGTCGAATTCGCGGATCTTTGGGGACCTCATCAGTCATGATACCCGGGACTTTATTCTCGACCCCAAATCTGGAGGCTACCGTGACATCCGTGTCCAGTTGGCGGGTGGCGTTCTCGGAGGGGACAACGACTTCTATACGCTCGACGGGACGTTCCAGAGATATGTCCCCGTGACGTCGGGACTGGTATTCGCCGCGCGGGCGCGATGGGGGTACGCACAGCGGTACGGGAACTCCCCCGTCGTTCCGGTGGAGAACCGTTACTTTACGGGCGGAGGAAACTCCGTGCGGGGTTTCAATGAAAACAGCCTCGGCCCGACCGCGGTTACCGCAACCGGGGTGGAGGTCATCGGTGGGCGCGCGTTACTCCTTACAAACTTCGAGCTGCGGTTCCCGATTCCGTGGTTGATAAAGTGGCGGTTCACAGGCGCCACGTTTTTTGACGGGGGCAACTCCTGGGAGAGTGTCAAGGCAATCAGCCTGCGCGATTTTCGGTTATACTCCGACGAAGCGGAGACGCGGCAGGAGGACTACCGGTATTCGATCGGCTTCGGGGTCCGCTACAACACACCGGTCGGACCGATCCGGTTCGACTACGGTATTCCGATCAAGCAGGAGGTCGGGGTCGATTCCAGCGGACGGTTTCACTTCAGCCTCGGGCAGATATTCTAGCGATGCAAGGCAAACGAAAAATCATACGACTTCACCGCGGGTGGTCTCTTGCGATCGGGATCGTGGTGACGCTTGTTATTGCCGGGATCGTTTTTTTGAAAAGCGGCCTGCTTTCGTATCAGGTGAGCAAATACGTCAATGACCACTACCTTGCGGCTACACCGTTTCGATTCTCGTGCGGCCGCATCTCCGGCAACATGGTCAACCATATCTCGATCGTCCGTCCCGTAATCCTTTACCAGGAGGATGGGGTCATGTTCGAGGTGTTCAGAGCGGACCGCGTCTCGATCCGGTACAACGTCATCGAAATCGCGAGGCTGCGGATGATCGTGGATAATCTGGAGATCGACCGGCCACGTTTGACGGTTCGCGAAAAGGCGAATGGGAAACTCCTTATTCCTGAACTACCGTCGGAAGACGGGAGTGTGCCGGAAGGTGGCGTTCCGGCACACGTCGAGATCAAGAACTTTACGATCGACGACGCGGATGTTGCATACGAGCGCCCGGACACGACGTACTCCGTACGCGACCTCGACCTCCGCGGATCCTTCAGCTTCATCGATCATATCGGCGATATCGATGTGGACGAAGGGCGCGCGCGACTGCCCGATCCGGGTCTGACGATTCAGGCACTACGCGCTCGCATGCGCTTTTCGTCGGACGAACTCAACGTGGATAATTTGGCCATCCGACTCGAAAAGTCGCTCATCATTCTCAGTGGCAAGTACAGAGACGGTCGACTGTACAAGGTCCAGGGTGTCTTCAACCCGCTCGATCTTTCAGAAGTCTCAGAGCTGGGGTGGTTGTCCGATGAGGGTCAAGTCGGGGGAAACATCGTTGTGGACGGACGACTCGATTCGCTCGGTGTGAGCGGTAGTCTCACGGGGCGGGGCGCCGGGCTCGTGTTCAGCAAACTGACGTTCGGCGGGCTGGTTGACTCGACGCAGATTCATCTTTCCAATATCCAGGGGACGGTCTTCGGAAGCCGTTTGAGCGGTGACATGGTTTTCCAGAGGCTCGACGGCAGCTTCTCGTTTCAAGGCGTGTGCGAGGGCCTGGATATCAACGAAGGATTCGTTTCGAACGACGAAATACCCGTAATGGACATCAACGGACTTGTCAATCTTGACTATTCCGCGCCTCAAGAGCTCTACGACGTACGCTTGGATCTGCGGCGTTCCTCGATCCGTGAGTTCGAGGCCGATGAGATCAATGCGCACTTGACGTGGCGCGAAGCGACCGGATTGCGGGTGCGATCAGCGACGTTCGTGCGACCCGGTTTCACGCTGACCGGGAGCGGTTCGATCAACCCCGAAGGCGAGGTGGATTTCATTTTTGGTGTTTCCGGCACGGATATGGCCTACCTCTCCGAGTATCTGGAACTTCCGGAGATCGATGGCTCGCTGGATCTGTCCGGCCACCTCGCCGGTCCGGGCACGCGGATGCAGCTCAACCTGAACGGCACAGGCACGGACGTATCGTTTCTCTTTGCCGCGATCGACAGCGCGCGGCTCAGCGTTGATGTTCGGGACATCGGAGGAGCTGATGTGGTGGCGACGATCAACATTACGGGCAAGCATCTCGAACTGCAGAATAGGGTATTTGACAACCCGCACTTTCTCATTGAAGCGACCGAGAGCCAGGTATTTTTCCGCGACGCGAGCTTTTCGCGACAGGATACGTTCATTACCTCGGCGTTCGCCGTCATTCCCGACGACTCCGCGTCCGTTATCATGCTGAGCCACCTTCAGATTCAAACGCCGCAGGCGATCTGGAACAACGACGGACAGTCTGTCGTGCACGTGAGCGAGCATTCCGCCCGCGTGGATCGCCTCGTTCTGAAGTCGGGGAATCGCGAAATCGGCGTTCGCGGAGGCTACTCGCTGGAGCGGGACTCAACCCAGCTCGAATTCTGGGGTCGCGATATCGACCTTGAACTGATTCATGACACGTTTTCTCTCCCGTACGCTCTCGGCGGAGTCGGGGAGTTTGACTTGACTGTGTACGGGAGCACGTCGAGCCCGTCCGTGGACCTTTCGGTCACCCTCTCAGAGGGCGTCATCGACAGCTTCGTATTCGACCGGCTCGCCATTGACGCCACGTTCACGCCCGGGGAACGATACCGCATAAACCGGTTGTACGCCGATGAGGGAGGAGATTCTCTAACGATGAGCGGCTCGTGGGGCTTCGATGTGTCGCCAATTACGGCAATACGCTCCGGGTTCGACAGAGACCGTGCGATCGAGTCGCCCGTGAGCCTGCGCTTGAAAGCATACCGTTATCCGCTGCCCTCGATCTTCAGGGCCGTCCACCAGCGGCGTTTCTGGGAAGGTGCCTTTGACGGCGATCTCGTGGTTGAGAACACGCTGGCCGATCCGAGAATCATGCTGAACGGGGCCCTTGTTTCGCGGCCGCGGGATCGGTACCAGCTGCCTCCGATCGCGACGGACGTGAAGTTCGAAGGCGGGATGGTGTCGATCCGGTCTATGAAATTTGACGACGGGAAAATCCGAGGAACCATTGTCGGCTCGATCCCCTTTCGCGTTGGTCTCGGCGAGAACCGGGCGGTGGGGGACACGCCACTGGATTTCAGCGCGGACATTCAGGCTGATGATCTTTCGGCGCTCAAGGATTACTTCTCCCAGGTTGCGGCTGCCCGGGGACGGTTCAATGGGAACCTGAGAATCACGGGAACCGTAGACGCACCGGTGTTCGACGGGCGCATGCAGCTGAGGGAGTGCGGTTTCCGTCTGGCCGGGACGGAAGAGGTTTTCCGAGACGTCGAGGCCGACCTGACGATCAGACAGAATCGCATCGACCTGACGCGCGTCGCCGGTGCCGAAGGAAGAAAGGGGAGCATTAGTGGACTGGGCTCCGCGCATATCGACGGGTTTTCGCTCAAGGATTATCAGGTGACACTGGACATGAGCGATTTTTCTCTCTCGACGATTCCCGACGTGGAGTTGACTCAGTCCGGGCAACTGCGGATATCATCGGTCGTGGGCCCGGACGGTCGCATCGTCCCATCGCTGACGGGCGCGATCACCGTAAAACAGGCGACGATCAGCAAGTCGTTTGGCTCACAGGGAGGGCGGCCCGATGACTTTACCCTGCCGACCGAGTCGCCTTCATGGCTGTGCAACCTGGAAATCGAGGCGCCCAAAAATGTCTGGATTCGTAACCCCGATTTTCGAATGGAAGTCGGCGGCAATATCATCCTCATGCGCGACCAGCAGGGGCTCTACTTCCTCGGCGATCTCCAGGTGCTGCGCGGCTCCTACTCGCTCTACGGAAACAAGTTTACGATCACAGAAGGGAATTTCGACTTCTCGACGGCAAACAAGCTGCGGCCGCAGATTCATATAGGTGCTTACACCCGGCATCAGAGCGGGAACACGAACAATCGTATTTTCGTCGATTTGAGCTGGCCGGCGGACAAACCGGAGCCCCAGATAATCCTGAGCTACAGCGAGCCGGGCTACAGCGAGGCGGATCTGTGGCGAATGCTTGGTGGACAGGTTGTGGGGGATCTGACGACAGTTGGCACCGCCCAGAACATCGCCTCGAACTATCTGGAACGAATCTTGAGTACACAGATGGCAGATATGACCGTTGAGGTAGAATCTCGGGCGCTCGGGAGCGACGGAACTACCGGAAACCTCGAGCGTGAGCTCAGTATCGCAGTCGGCAAGTACCTGTCCGAGGACTTGTATTTCAAGTACCGACAGGGACTTAGTTCGTCCCCGACCTCTGCAATCAACGTGGAATACCGGATGAGCCGCCTCATCCTTCTACGATCGGAAATTATTCGCCACTCCAGGCGCGGTTTGCAGGGGAAAAGCCGGCAGTCGTCAGATGAAATAAACCTGGATATCAAGTTCCGATGGGAGTATTGACCGGCGGTTTTTGCTTGAGGGTAGGGCGAAGGCACTATAATTTATACAGTACGGGTCCCGTCCACCCGACCTTGAGTTCCAACGGAAGGACCATCCAGTGCGCCTGAGACGACCGTCTCTCTCTCTGCTCCTGCTGCTCTTCGTCCTGGGGAGCATCGCTGTACCCACGAACGCCCAGTTCGGACGAAACAAGATCCAGTACAAGAATCACAAGTGGAAAGTGATGACCACGCCCCACTTCGAAATCCACTTCTACGATGGGGCTGAGGGATTTGCGTCACGCGCGGCCATCGTTCTGGAAGACGGCTACGCCATGCTTTCGGAGAAGCTCGACGAACAGCTTCCCTGGAGGGTACCCGTCATTCTCTACAGCAACCACAATGACTTTCTTCAGACCAATGTTTCGCGGAGCTTCCTAAGCGAGGGGATTCAGGCGTTTGCCGAGCCGTCGCGTAAGCGTATCGTGTTGCCATTCACGGGTTCGTTCCCCGCGTTCGCGCACACGGCGATTCACGAACTCGCACACGTGTTCACATTCGAAATCGTTTACAACCGCCTCCTGGACAACGTGTTCTCGCGCAACGCGCTCTTCGGCATGCCGCTGTGGATCGCGGAAGGTGTCGCGGAGTACCTCGCTATCGGCTGGGATGCCGAGTCGGACATGTTCATCCGGGACGCGGTGATTCACGACTACCTGCCGGACCTGCAATGGGCCGGCGGCTGGATGGTTTACAAGGGTGGCCAGTCGGCGTTCAACTATATTGCCGATACGTATGGCGAAGAGAAAGTTCGGGAGCTCCTGGACGCGCTGGCAGCGACGCGCAGTGCGGCTGGTGCGCTTGAGAGGACCCTCGGCCTGACGCCGGAGGAGTTCAGCAAGCGGTGGCAGAAAGAGATGCGGAAGAAGTACTGGCCGCTGTTCGGCGAGTTGACCGAGGTGGACGAAGTGGGGCGGCGGCTGACGAATCATATAGAGGAGCGGGCCGCCTACAACACGAAGCCCGTTTTGTCGCCCGACGGCGAACGCATAGCGTTCTTTTCGACGCGTGGCGGTCTGATATCAATCTACCTGATGTCGACGATCGACGGAAAGGTGATTCGCAAGCTGGTCAGCGGCCACCGGACGAGCAAGTTCGAATCACTTCACTTTTTTACGAGCAGCATCTGTTTCAGCCCTGACGGCCGGCGTCTCGGTTTCGTTGCCAAGGGCGGCGGCCGCGACCGACTCTACATTGTCGACGCGGAAAAGGGCCGTGTCCTGAAGAAGATTGACGTCGCTGCCGACGGGCTTTCGTCGCCCGACTGGTCTCCGATCGGCGACAAAGTTGTGATGTCGGCGACGTTTGCCGGTCAGACGGATCTGGTTCTTGTCGACGTCGAGTCCGGAAAAACGTCGCGACTGACCAATGACGTTGCGGATCAGCTGCACCCCAAGTTCTTCCCGAACGGACGGCGAATCGCCTTTGTGTATTACCCGGAAGTGACGGTGCCGGTCCCGAACGACCTCACGCCGCTCTCGCGCCGGGTTCTCAGTGAGATGGATTTTCTCGACAGACGGAACATCGTTCAGAAGGCCAACATGGACATCTACTCGATCGATACGAAGACCCGTGTGATCCGCCCACTCGTCGCGACAGCGGGCAACGATGACAATCCTGTCCTGTTCGACGAAGGCCGCAAAATGTTGTTCACGTCGTACGAGTCGGGAATCAGTAACCTCTACGTGGCCGACCTGGAGGTTGGTGAGTACCGTCGCATCACCGATGTGCTCGGTGGAATCTTCACGCCGGATATCAACGAGGAGAAGGGACGCATTGTTTTCAGCTCGTTCTACGAAGGCGGGTACGACATTTACGTCTCCGACGATCTTCGCACGCTGTTGAGCGCCGATATTGACGGGCCGTTGGCTTCGGTGCCGGGCCTCGTTGCGCCGCCACAGGTCGCCGGGGTTCTGCAGGACGTCACCGCTGTTCAGGGTATTCCGATGGCAACCCTTTTGCGAAAAACGCACGAGCCGCCGAAGCTCGACGAAAGCAACGACAATTCCGTTTTCAGCCTGGCGGATGAAGACACCATTGCCGGGCTTGCCCTCGCGCCGCCGATCTCGGCGGACGCTCTTTTTGCCGAACCCAGAACGAGCTTCGAGGATCGTTCGTCGGGCCCGGGCGAGGATACGGGTGGCGAGAGCCCGTCTGCAAAGGCCGGCCGTCTTCTCGAAGGTGTGAGCACGCCGGTAGAGGGAGGCGAAATCGAAGACAGGGGCGCATCGGTCGCGGATTACAAACTCCGACTGGCACCGGATTTCATCGGCCAGGGTGGCGGTCTGTACTTCTCGACGGGGTACGGTTTCGCGCTTGCCAACACGATTGCGATGAGCGATATGCTCGGTAATCACCGAGCCACGCTGTCGTTCAATATTTTCAAAGACATCGCCGATTCGGACATTCTGGTGAGTTACCTGTATCTGAAACGGCGCACAAACTATGGTTTCGGAGCGTTCCAGTACAAGAACTTCCTGAACAGCCGCGTGACAACGATTGGCGAATCGTTCGCGGACTACCAGTTATTCACGGAACGCAACTACGGTGTGTTCGGGCTCGTAAGCTTTCCGTTCTCGACATTCGACCGCGTCGACTTCGAAGTCGAGGCGTTCATTACCGAGCGCCAGTTCTTCGATAGAATTCCTCAGGACGATTTCACGCTTGTCGTTGAGGGAGAGAAATCGAAGCGGAATTTGATCGAGCCATCGATCACTTTCGTGCACGACGCGACGTTCTACGATCCTTTCGGCCCGATCGACGGGTCACGATGGATGCTCAGTGTCTCCAAGGCGACCGGATACGGCCAGGAGAAGGTCTCCCGTGCGACGGCGTTTGCCGATTATCGCAAGTACGTCAAACTCTGGCACCGGAACTCGCTGGCGTTCAGGGTCGCCGGGGCCGTGAGTGAGGGACACCAGCCCCGTACGTTTTTCCTGGGAGGGCCGACGACCCTTCGCGGCTACGACTATCTGGACTTCGCAGGCTCGCGGATGGCGATTCTGTCTGCGGAGTACCGTTTCCCGCTCGTGGATGCGCTTATTCTGGGGTGGCCCGGCCGATGGGGGATCGGAAACATCCGCGGCAGCACGTTCTTCGATATCGGATCCGCCTGGGACAAGAGCGACATCGAAATCTTCCGGACCGATACGAACAACCTCGTCTTTCAGGATGTTTACGGTGACATCGGCGTCGGTATTCAGATGTGGTTTGCGTACTTCCTCATGAACTTCCAGGTGGCCTGGCAGACCGATCTGCAAACGATCGGCCGCAGCCAGTTTCATTTCTACATCGGCCCTGCCTTTTAGCACAATCCGCGACCGAATCGTGTGTTGAATCGATTGCCCGCCTCGGGTAATGTGGTCGAGTCACGCCCGTGAACGTTGCGGGTAAGTACGGTCGCGGTGTTCTACGTCGGCCCCTCGAACCGGGAATCGAGTATGTCAACCTCATTGAACGAACAACAAAAGCAGGCAGTACAGGCGCCGGACGGGCCGGTGCTCGTCATAGCCGGAGCCGGTAGCGGGAAGACACGGGTTCTGACAGAACGCGTCGTG
>JAPUJU010000325.1 GCA_027296025.1 bacterium | reverse complement strand
GGTTACGAAGCGGCCGACCGGGAGAAATCCATCCGCGACCAGCGCTGGATTATAGAACACGCCACCCTGATTCGTACGGATCAGATGGAGCGATTCGCTCGGTTGGGGGTGCTGGTCGCCGCGCAGTTCCAGCCTTACCGCGGGAGGCCGGGGCCGGACGAAGCGGTGCCCATGCGGGAAATGCTGGACCGCGGCCTGATTGTCAGCTCCGGGAGTGATTGGCCGGGTTCTACCAATAATCCCTTCGTCCCTTTCTACTTTTACGTCACCCGCAAAACCGAGGATGGCAGAGTGAGGGGAGCCGCACAGAAGATCACCCGCGAAGAGGCGTTACGCGTGGCCACCATTAACAACGCGTACATGACCTGGGATGAAAAGATCAAGGGCTCGATCGAGCCGGACAAGTTGGCGGATTTCTTGATTCTTTCCGACGATATTCTCACCGTCCCGGAAGAGCAGATTCGTTCCATTCGGCCTCTGGCAACGTACGTCGGTGCCCGGAAAGTCTTCTCGCTCGAAGGCGGAGGCTTCTAGCTCCCAGCAAAACTCGTAAGTTATTGATTTTATGCAGTAGAATTCGACGCCTTCGAGAGAAAGCCCCGAAACGACAACGAGCGAGGCGGCGCCGAGGCGTCAGTTCAGAAGATCAATCGGATCGTTCCGCAACAAGTTTCACCCTGAATGATCCGCTCCGCCGCGGCGCGGGGGCGAAACTAGCTCACATTTCCCACCAGTATCTGCAATCGCGATTACTTCTCTGTGGGGGCCCCCACGGCGGGAACTATGAACGCTTCTGACTCGCAACCGCAACCTGGATTCGGACGACGGCCCGGCCGAGTGAAGCTTGCGCACGGGGGTAATCGAGACCGGCGGCGCCTCTAGCGATTCGTTCTTCGGCGCGAGCCTGCGCTTGGGCGGCGCGTTCCACGTCGACATCCGCTGCCGGCTCGGCAGCATCGGCCAGAATCCGCACTTCATCCCCGAGGATTTCGACGAATCCCATCGCGAGCGCAATCGAATGTGTCTGGCCGCTCCGCGCATAGGAAAGTTCGCCGATGCCCAGTTCGGAAAACAACGGCGCGTGTCCAGGCAACAAACCCAGATAGCCCCCGAGGCCCGGCACCTGGACTTCATCGACCTCTTCGTGGATGAGTTCCCGTTCGGGTGTAACGACCGTCAGATCGAGTCTATCCGCCATTCAAACTCCTACGCTTCGGCCTTCATCCGTTCGGCTCGTTCGAGCACTTCTTCAATCGGGCCGACCATATAGAAGGCCTGCTCGGGAACATCATCATGTTTTCCGTCGACAATTTCCTGAAAGCCTTTGATCGTGTCCGCAACCTTCACATACTTGCCCGCCGTGCCGGTGAACTGCTCGGCCACGAAGAACGGCTGCGAGAGGAAGCGTTCGATCTTGCGGGCGCGGGAAACGGCCAGCTTGTCTTCCTCCGATAACTCGTCAATTCCGAGAATCGCAATGATGTCCTGCAGGTCTTTATACTTCTGGAGAACCAGTTTGACCTCGCGGGCCGTGGCATAGTGCTCCTTTCCAACGATGCGCGGATCGAGAATTCTGGATGTCGAGGCCAGCGGGTCGACCGCCGGGTAAATGCCACGTTCTGCGATCGGCCGCGAAAGGTTCGTCGTCGCGTCCAGGTGCGCGAACGTCGTCGCCGGTGCGGGATCGGTGTAATCGTCGGCAGGCACGTAGATGGCCTGCACCGAGGTGATCGAACCTTTCAGCGTCGACGTGATTCGCTCCTGGAGTTCGCCCATTTCTGAGGCCAACGTCGGCTGATATCCCACCGCTGAAGGCATCCGGCCGAGCAGGGCGGAGACTTCCGAGCCTGCCTGTGTAAACCGGAAAATGTTGTCGATAAACAGCAACACGTCCTGACCTTCTTCATCCCGGAAGTACTCGGCAACGGTCAGGCCAGTCAGGCCCACTCTGGCGCGGGCCCCCGGAGGTTCGGTCATCTGCCCGTAGACCAGCGCCGTCTTGTCGATGACACCGGACTCCTTCATATCGAGCCAAAGATCGTTGCCTTCACGTGTCCGCTCGCCGACACCCGCAAAAACGGAAATACCGCCGTGCTTGGAAGCGATGTTCCGGATCAGCTCCATGATGATGACGGTCTTCCCGACGCCGGCGCCGCCGAAGAGCCCGATCTTTCCCCCACGCAAGTAGGGTTCGAGGAGGTCGACAACCTTGATGCCTGTCTCGAACATCTCCATGTTCGTGTCCTGCTCCGTGAATGCGGGGGCGGCTCTATGAATCGGGTCCTTCCGTTCCGATTCAATCGGCCCGGCCTTGTCGACGGGTTCGCCGATCACATTCATGATTCGCCCGAGCGTTGCTTTCCCAACCGGAACGCGGATCGGCTCACCCTGGTCTTCGACTGACATCCCGCGGACCATGCCGTCGGTCGGCTGCATGGCAACACAGCGGACCCGGCCATCGCCTATGTGCTGCTGCACTTCAATGATCACGTCGAGTGGTTCCGGGACCTCGAAGCCTTCACTTGTGACGCGCAACGCATTGTAGATCTGCGGCTGTTGTCCCTCCTCGAACACAACGTCGACGGCCGGACCGATCACCTGAAGGACTTTCCCAATGTTCGCCATGATAATGATTCCTTTTTGCTCTTTAGTTCTATGCGCTCGCGCCGCTGACGACCTCGATGAGTTCCCTCGTGATCGCCGCCTGCCGGATACGGTTCATGTTCAAGGTCAAGGCTTCGATCATCTCGCCGGCGTTCCGCGTCGCGGTGTCCATTGCAGCCATGCGCGCGCCGTGCTCGGAAGCGGCGGACTCGAGCAGAGCCCGGTGGACCTGCACGTCAACGTACCGCGGCAGCAACCGGTTGAATATCTCCCGCGGTGCCTGCTCGTAAATGTAATCCACCTGCGACCCCTCGCTATCGAACTCGCCCGCGCCGAGCGGCAGCAGGGGCTCGACGACAAGTCGCTGTTGGATAACCGACTTGAATTCGTTGTACGCCAGATAGACGGCGTCGATCGAGGCGCCGCTGTACAGTTCAATGATTCGTTCCGCAATCACGCGGGCGTGCTTGAAATCAAGGTTCGAGAAGATGTTGATATGCTCTTCGACAATCGGTATCTCCCGAGCGCGGAAATAATCGCGGCCCTTTCGGCCAACGGCCATCAGCCCCACATCCTGGTCGCGGTGAGATTTCATGAAGGCCTGAACCGTACGGGCGATATTCGTGTTGAAGGCCCCGCACAGACCACGGGCGGCCGTAACCACGACCACAAGAATACGTTCTTAGGGACGGACAGTGAGGAGCGGATGCTGGAGTTTTTCCTCTCGTGCCGACAGATGAGACAGGACCGTCCTTAACTGATTCGCATACGGGCGCGCCGCAAAGATGCGGTCCTGGGCGCGCCGGAGCTTGGCCGCCGAAACGGTTTTCATCGCCCTGGTGATCTGCTGGG
>JAPUJU010000324.1 GCA_027296025.1 bacterium | reverse complement strand
TGCTGGCGCGCGAGAACACACTGCTCAAAGAACGCAACGCCGAAATCGATTCACTCCGCACGGAGCTGGTACGCCTGCAGACGATGGGGATTCAGATCAAAGACATGTTGGGGGTGACGCTTTCGACAGACGACAGCACGCTGGTGGCCAATTTGTTGCCGATCGTGAATTCTCCAGCCATCTCGACCGAGTCCGAAGCGGATGTGGCCATTATTGCCGAGCAGCGACAAATGTTGCAGGCGATTCCATCCCTTTGGCCTGTCAGAGGTTGGGTAACGAAGGAGTTTTTTATCACGGGTGGGGATGCAGCTTCGGAGTATCACCCGGGCATGGATATTGCAGCCATGCGAAACATAGCAATTCAAGCCTCAGCGGATGGTGTAGTTGTGACCAGTGGTTGGGACGGTACGTATGGGCACCAGGTTGTCGTCGACCACGGGTTTGGAATCCAGACTCTTTATGGGCACAACGCGCGCAATCTGGTTCAAGAGGGTGACCGAATTACCCGAGGACAGACGCTCGGGTTCCTGGGAAGCACCGGGAAAAGTAGTGCGCCACACGTCCACTTTGAGGTTAGGAAAAACGGCGTCGCCGTCGACCCCCGAAACTACTTGTTGAATTAGGGGCTTCGTCGGGATCGGGTTTCCGACTCTTAAATTCGATGGTTTGAGCGTATAATCTGTCCTACTCATCTCAGGCAAGAGCTAACGAGGAGGATTATTCCAAATGTTTGGCAAGGAAGGCGATTCTATGAGCGGTGGAGAAGGCAACCTCAATTCCATTTTTGGACCAGGTTGTAAAGTCAAGGGTACGGTAGATACCAAGGGTACGATCCGAATCGACGGCGAGTTCGAGGGCACGGTCAATTGCCCGGAGACATTAATCATCGGCAAGACCGGCATCGTAAAGGCGGCCGACATTAAAGTAAAGAATGCGGTCATCGGCGGAAAACTGATCGGCAACATCACGGCTACGAACAAGATCGAGTTGCAGACAGGTTCGCATGTCGAAGGTGACATTGTTACCGCACGCCTCGTCATCGACGAGGGTGTGTTCTTCGAAGGGGCCTGCAAGATGGGAAGCACGACGTCGAAGACGACCGCGGCGTCCACCACGGACAAGTCCGCGACATCGTGGGGCAAGAAAGACGAGAAAGAGCCCGCGCACGTGTAAGCTCTTCTTTTTCGGAAATGAATCACAAGACGGCTTCCTGGGAAACCCGGGAGCCGTTTTTGTTGGTCGAGTTACCCGAGTATAGCGCGGAGAACCCCCCCATCGCGAACACTCGCCGAGACGGTGGCAACCATGCTCCACAGTTCACGGTCGTCTTCGAGAAAGGGCACGGCAGGTTTTCCTTCACGAAGGGTTTTCCAGAGTCTCAAAACGGCCGGACTTACGCGTTCTTCGAGCGTGCCTTCGATGCGGCCCGGAACACGATCGTCGAAGCGGAGTTCGATCGCCTGGAGTGCACTGATCGTTTCGATCGCGATCACGTTGCGCGCGTTATCTATTATGATGCGCGCGTGGCGACCGGCGATCGGCGCCATGGCAACATGATCCTCGATGTTCGATGACGTCGGGATCGAGTCGACGGAGGCGGGGTGGGAGAGCACTTTGTTTTCACTGACGAGACTGGCGGCGGCGTACTGGGCCGTCATGAACCCCGAGTTGAGCCCGGGTTTTCCGCAGGCAAGATTCGCCGGAAGGCCCCGGTTGTAGTTGCTGTCGTAGAGCAACTGCACGCGGCGCTCGCTGATGTTCGCTAGTTCGGCCACGGCGATCTTGAGATAATCGGTGGCCATTCCTACCGGTTCCCCGTGAAAATTTCCCGCGGAAAAAGCGCGCCACACACAAGTAAGAGGATCTTCCTTCGGGTCGAGCGAGTCGAGGTGTTTGTCGATAAAGAAAAGCGGGTTGTCCGTCACCGAGTTCAGTTCGCACTCGATGACATGCCACACATGTTCGATGGCCGCGATCGCTGCGCCGTGGACCGGGGGCATGCACCGCACGGAGTACGAATCCTGAACATCGCTCGTCAGGTTGAGCATTGTGCTGCCCGCGATAACCTGCCGAATCTGCGCGGCGGCCTGCGTCTGGCCATCGTGGCCGCGCACTTCGTGGACGACCGGATCCAACGCTCGTGTAAATCCGAGGATCGCCTGCAGCGTTGCCGCGCCGGAGATGTTGGCGGCGCCGGCCAGCATGTCGGCGTCGTAAACGGCGATGGCGGCGAGCGCGGTCGCGAGCGCCGTGCCGTTAATAAGTGCCAGACCCTCCTTGGCTTCGAGAAGAGGGATGCCGTCGGCATTGTCCGACCGGGCGACCGGCTCCAGGCCGGCTCTCGCCAGTGCGTCTTTACCGGATAGGGGCATGGGCCGCGACTCCGCTCGAACATCCCACGGTTGAGCGTCACCCGCCGGGGGGCGGTAAACCGGGCCCGCGGGCCCGTCGCCGACCCACGCGTAGCCTTCGCCCAGCAATACCAGCGAGAGATGCGACAGCGGACAGAGGTCGCCCGACGATCCAACAGATCCCTGTTCCGGCACCCATGGGTGCACCCGTTTGTTAAGCATGTCGACGAGCAGCTGGACGATCTCCGGCCTGACGCCGGAGTGCCCCTGAACAAACGTTCGTACGCGTAGCAGCATCATCGCGCGGACCACTTCGGTTGGAAGAGGCGCGCCCATCCCGCTCGCGTGACTTCGCAGGAGATTGATCTGCAGGCGGCGAATGTCCTCGTCTGACGTGAGCAGCCGGGTCTTGTTGGAGCCGAAACCCGTCAGGACACCATAAATAAGGAGGGCCTGCTCGTTGTCCGTTTCCGCGATGCCGGTTTTCCGGCAAAACTCACGAACCCGGTTTCCGCGCTCCGACGGATTTTCGATACCCTCGAGCTGCGCCCACAGCTCAACCACTGTTTCCCGCAGACTTCGGATGTACTCCTGCGTGCGTGTGCAGCGCTTGACCCAGTCTCCTCCGAGTTCGACGGGTGCGCAGCCGCCCTTGCCATCACCGCGGGCAACAGCGACGAGGTCCTGAATCGTCAGCGAGCAGTCGGGTTCGACAGTAACGGGTTTTGCCGGATCGGACAGATAACCGTTGCGTGGAAAACGATTGGCGTGGTCCTTCATGGGGTGTAACTATACCGTTTTTTACCGGCCTGTACAATCCCCACGGCGGTGGCGGAGTCGTGGTCGAACGTTTCTGTGATTTATTTAATGATGGACTCAGATTGTGGCGATGACACGGCAGGACCGAGGCGAGCACGAGAACGATCGCAAAAACTCGAGCAGTGCATCGGGTTTTTGCGGCAACCCCTCGAGGGTCGTTCCGTATCTCCTCAAATCCCCGTGACAAACGTCGGGGCTTGGGCTACTATCCACGCACATCGATGCCTGACAACCGGGATTTGGGTCACCAGGACGACCCAGGGGACTTGTAGATGAGGGGCTTTCGTTCCATATGGCCACCGATGCCACGCAGCGGCTGACCATACACCGTGTTGAGGCGCCGGAGCGCCGCGCGGATTTCGCGGAAGACACGCGAGAGGGGCTTAGCGGAAAGCCGAAAAGCTTGAGCCCGAAGTATCTCTACGACGACCTCGGCTCGGCGCTTTTCGAGACGATCACCCTTCTCCCGGAGTACTATCAGACGCGCGCGGAAAGCGAAATCCTCGAAGACCAGCATGAAGCGATCCTCGATTCGATTCCCGGAACGTTGCGGCTCGTGGAGTTGGGGAGCGGCAGCGCCAATAAGACGCGGGTACTGATCGACACGATTCTAAAGCGGCAAAACACACTCGAATACATTCCGATCGAGATTTCCGAGACCACGCTCGAGAACAGTTCGAAGGATCTTCTCCGATGGTTCCCGGGTTTGCGTATCACGGGTTTCGCGTCGGACTATGAGAACGCCCTGGGAGCGCTGGCACGAGATTACGCAGCGGCGAAAAAAATCCGGACCGTCGCACTCTTTCTCGGGAGTACGATCGGAAACCTCGAGCCGGAAGACAGGTACGGTCTTCTGAGCCGGATACGAACCATGCTTGAGGCGCAAGACGCGTTGGTGCTCGGGACGGACCTGAAGAAGTCCCTCGATGTTCTGATTCCGGCCTATGACGATGCGCTCGGCGTAACAGCAGCGTTCAATCTGAACCTCTTGCGGCGTATCAACGAGGAGCTGGGTGGTGAATTCGACCTGAGTCAGTTCGAGCACGAGGCGCGGTACGACGAGGACCACGGGCGGATCGAAATGCACCTGGTCAGCAAGGCCCGGCAGTCCGTAAAGATATCGAAGTTGACCATGACGGTTCGCTTTGAAAAGGGAGAGACGATACACACAGAGAATTCCTACAAGTTTGACCCGGAGCAACTCTCCTCGATGGCTCAAAAGGCCGGATTTCATCTCGATCGGACCTGGCTCGATTCGAAAAACCAGTTCGGGCTGAGCCTCTTCACCGCGCAGTAAGCGCGGCCGCGCGAGGAAAGCAAGTCGCCCTCCGGGTGATCTTGACAACTCCGCAGCACGGAATCTACATTCAGTTCAGAGATATTCGGTGCCGGCGTAGCTCAGCATTGGTTAGAGCGCCTGACTGTGGATCAGGAGGTCATGGGTTCGAGTCCCGTCGCCGGTACCATTCTACTTGTGCACCGATTCGTGGGGAGCGTTCCGGAATGTCCGACAAAATAAAGCCGCGTCTGTCGAAAGGTCTTCGGGATCTGTTGCCCGAACAGATGCTGGCGCGGCAGCGAATGATCGACACGATCCGCGGCGTCTACGAACGGTACGGGTTCGTCCCTCTGCACACGCCGGCGATCGAATACCTCGATGTGCTCACCGGGTCCGACGCTGGGAGCGAAGTGCAGCAATCGATTTTCACTGTAAACAATCCCGAAAAAGAAAAGCTCGGACTTCGTTTTGATCTGACCGTCCCACTCGCACGCGTTGTGGCGCAGTACCGCGAGTTGCCGCGGCCGTTCCGCCGTTATCAGGTCTCGCCGGTGTGGCGCGCAGACAAACCAGACAAGGGACGCTTCCGCGAGTTCACCCAGTTCGACCTCGACTCCGTTGGCGTCGTTTCCGAAATAGCGGACACGGAAATTATTGCGGGAATGTGTGACACGCTCACCGCTCTCGACGTCGGTCCGTACGAGGTCCGGTTCTCGAGCCGTACTCTTCTCAACCTGCTGCTCTCCCACGCCAATATCCCGCAGAAGCAGGGCGCAGACGTGTTCCGGGTTCTCGATAAGCTCGACAAGCTCGGAATGAAAAAGGTCCGCCTTGAACTCACTGAGGGTTACACGGACAAGTCGGGCGATCCGATCAAGGGTCTGGGGATTGCCGCAGCCCAGGTGGACCGGATCGAGCAATTCCTCGCCATCAAATCCAAAAACCGTAAAGAGGTGTTCACCCAGCTGTACGAACTCTTCAGCGACCTCAAGAATGCCGAGGAGGAAATCGGGGCTGTTGAGAAAATCTCCGACCAGCTGTATTTGCTCGGCTACGACAACGACCGTGCTGTATTTGACCTGAGCGTCGCGCGTGGATTGGCGTACTACACGGGGCCTGTGTTCGAGGCTGTGCTCCTCGATGCGCCCGAGTTCGGCTCAATTTTCGGCGGCGGGCGTTACGACGGGTTGGTGATGCGGTTTCTCGGGGAGAAAGTGCCGGCGACCGGCGCGTCGATCGGCGTCGACAGGCTGCTCGCGGCGCTCGAGCACCTGGGGCGTTTCGACAAACGCAAGTCCACATCCCGCGTTCTCGTCACGAACATGGACCCGGACCTGACCGACGACTGCCTCGCGATGACCTTCGAGCTTCGCCGCGCCGGGATCCCGTCGGAGATGTATCTCGCGGGCGGGAGGCGTTTCGGCAAACAGATCAAGTACGCCGATGCGTGGGGGATCTCTCTCTGCGTTCTCTACGGTTCGGACGAAAAGGACCGGGGCGTGGTCACGATCAAGGACATGGAAGTCGGGCGGGAGAAGGCCGCGCACCTAGATGGCCGCGACCAGTGGCTCGAGGAGAGACCGGGTCAGAAGGAAGTGGCGCGGGAGGACCTGTTGAAAGTGGTCCGGGAGATGTTGGACCGCATAGATGCTCCTCGCGGCTGATTCCGGCTGTTTCGAAATTCCATCAGGCCTGACCCATCACCTCCCATATGTTTTGGGCACTTCCACATATTGTCCACAGAGGAAACAATTGGTGTGAATAAAAC
>JAPUJU010000323.1 GCA_027296025.1 bacterium | reverse complement strand
CCGGGGAACGGGCGGTTCCGTAGAGGGGTACAAGAAGGACAACTCCGGCAAGACGGTGCTCACGCGCCTCGACGAAGTCACGCTCGAGAAAGTCGCCCGGGTAACTGGTGGCCAGTTTCTCCCCGCGACAAGGGAGGGGCTCGAGCTGAAGGTCTTGTACCGCGAAATCTCCGGCCTGGAGAAGCAAACGATCGAGGGAGAATTCATGGAGAGGAAAATCGATCGTTTCGGAGTGTTTCTTGCCTTATCCTTTGCCTTCCTCCTGCTGGAGGCGGTTTTGAGCCGACGAGGATCCATGAGACGGTTGAACAAGAGGCGGTTTCTCCACTCCGGTGTCACGGGTGCATTCGTCGTTGCGTTGCTCATCTATCCCCATGCCGTGCATGCGAAAGGTGTCGACGGCGGCCGGGTGAAATCCGGTAACAGGTACTACGACGCGCAAGAATATGAAAAGGCGCTCCACCTCTACGTCCAGGCCTACGGGGATTCAACAGAGGCGCCCGACAATGTCGAGGGGCTCCTCTACAATCAGGCCAACGCGCTGCACATGATGAAGCGCTATGAGGAGGCGCTCAGCCAGTATCACAGGGCGTTTTCGGCAGATGATTCCCTGCACGCGGGCCGGCTGCTCTACAATCGCGGTAACACGCTTCTCGCGATGGGAAAGCCGGATACGGCGATTGAATCGTACCTGCAGGCGCTGAGGTACCTGCCGGACGACGAGGAAATACGCCACAACCTGGAGATGGCTCTCCGCATGCTCCAGCAGCAACAGCAACAACAGCAGCAGAACGAGGATAGCGAACCGCAGGACCAAGAACCCCAGGAAAATCGGGAACAGCAGCAGGACTCCGATCAGAATCGACACGAAGATGAGGAAGGGGAACAGACACCCCGACCGGATTCGACGCAGGCCAATCCGCCGCAGGAGCCGGACTCGACGCAGATGCAACAGCCCGACTCTCTGCGGACCATCCAGCTAACGGCGGAGGATGCCTTGCGCCTCCTGAGGCTTCTCGAGGAGAAAGAGAAACAGCTTCAGAAGGAGAAGCGAAAGGCCGCTTTTAAACAGAATCTGCGTGGCGGTAAGGACTGGTAGCCGATGAGAGTTCTGAAGAGCGCAATATGGGTTGCGATACTTGCGGGGCTTTCGGGTGCCGCTGTGGCCGATGTGTCGGTCGTCGTAACCGTTGAACCGGTCGTCATCCCGATCGGAGGCGAAGCGACGATGACGGTAACGGTGAAAGGGAAGTTCCGCCGTAGCGCACAGCCGGAGTTGCCGGACCTGGACGCGTTCACGATTTACCAGGCCGGGACGTCGCAGAGCTTCACGATCGTTAACGGTCACCCCACATCATCCCTTCAGTTCTCGTATGTTATCGTCGCCAGGCAGGAGGGCATCCACACCATCGCGCCGGTTCGCTTCGAAGTGAACGACAAGGTCTATACCGCCCCCTCCGTGACCGTGGAGGTCGTAAAGGCCCGGTCGCAACTCCCTCCGACCGCGGGAAGTTCGGCGCCGGGTGATGTCGACGCGGACGACCGCCCGATATTTATCACGACGAAGGTCGATCGGGATACCGTCTACGTGAACCAGCAAATCACGTGGACACTCGGCTTCTTCACGGATGGCCGTATCGAAATGCTTCGCAGCCCCGAGTTCTCGCCGCCGACCGCAGAGGGGTTCTGGGTCGAGGACCTGCCGCCGCAGAGCAGCCGCTACCAGGAGATCGACGGACGGCGCTACCTCGTGAACGAGATCAAGCGTGGGCATTTCCCCACGGCGCCGGGTAAGTACACGATAGGGCAGGCGCGAGTCGACATCGTGGTCGATGACGGTGGTACGGGTCGCGCAAACGATTTTTTTGGCCGCCGTCTCCGGTCGTTCGGATTTGGAAAGCCTGTGTCGTTGAAAAGCGATCCGATAAAGATCACAGTGCTCGGTCTTCCGAGGTCGGGCCGGCCAGCGAACTTCTCGGGCCTCGTTGGTCGTAACATGAAGTTGTCGGTGCGCACGGACAAGCAGGTTGTCGAAGTTGGAGATCCCGTGAATGTAACGATGGAGATCACGGGACAGGCGAACTTCAAGACGATGGCGGCGCCCGAAATGCCCGAGATCGACGGGTTCAAAATCTACGAGTCCGGATCAACGTCCGATCTTTTCAAGAAAGAATACCGAGTGTCTGGGCGAAAGAAAACGGACTACGTTTTTATTCCACGCGCCGAGGGCTCGCAAATGATTCCGCCGATCAAACTGACGTACTTCGATCCCGTGAAAGAGCGGTACGTGACCCTCCAGTCGCAACCGCTGCAGTTGGACGTGAGACCCGTTGAACAGGAGAAAGGCCGGCGTGTGATCTTTGCCGGGTCCGGCGAGAACATTGAAGTGCTGGGACGCGACATCAACTACATTCACTCGGTTCCCTCTGGGATTACCGCTCGCGCGAGTCGCCCGTATGCGAACGGGTGGGCCCTGGCGCTGAACGCGATGCCGTTGCTTGCCATCATTGCTTCCCTCGTGATTGAGCGGCGCCGCCGCCAGTGGCTCGACCAGGGACCAAGAGCGCGGGCTCTTCGAGCGGCGGGAAAGGCCGGAAAGCGGCTGCGAACGGCTTCGAAGGCCGTCGAAGAGGGCCGCGCCGAGAAAACCTATTCCGTTGTATCTCTTGCACTGTGTGAGTACGTGGGGGCCAAAATGGGCGCCGCGGCGGCCGGGCTCACCACGGCCGCCATCGCAGAGTTTCTCGGTGAGAAAGACGTCGACGAAGAGACGATTGAGCGCGTTCGGTCTATCCTGGCGTTTTGTGACAGCGTGCAGTATTCCGGTGCGACCGCAAATGACCTCGGACAGGCACGGGAACTCATCGACAACACATCACAAATCATTCGCGATCTGGAAGGGAAAAAGCTATCGTGATGTCACGCTCCCGAATTCGCAACCTTTTGTTGTGCTTGCTGGTACTGGCTACCGCAATGGTACCGGCCGCGGCGGTGCCGCAAAGCACGAATGACATCCAACAATCGTTTGTGGCGGGCAACGCCGCGTACGAATCGGGGGACTACGGGAAGGCGATCGAACACTACAGAGGTCTCGTCGATACGGGCGTCGAAAACCCCGATCTTTACTACAACCTGGCCAACGCGTACTACAAGAGCAACAACCTCGCACGGGCGGTTCTTTTCTACGAACGAACGCTGAGGCTGACGCCACGCGAGAAGGATGCACGCGAAAACCTCTCCCTCCTTCGGAGGCAGCTGAAGGACAGACAGTTCGTGCGCGAGCAGAACCGTTTCGTGCGTAACATCGTCGTTCTTCACAGCAATCTGAATCCCACGGAAATGTTCACGCTCGCGACCATCTCCTACCTGCTGCTCTGCTGTCTGGTAATCGTTTTTGTATTCCGGGACGCGCCTCCGGTGGTAGCGGTTTACCGCCGCGTGTCGATAGTGTCGCCCGGGCGTTTCCTGGGTCTTACGCGTTTGCAGGACTTTCTCTTCGCAATCGGAATCGTTTTCGTGCTATCAGCGACGACAACGATCTCGACATCGATCAAGGTCAGCAGGGAGCGCGGCCGGCGGGAAGCCGTCGTTCTGCCCGCAGAGGTGGCGGTTCTGGGAAGCCCGACGGAGGACGCTACGTTGCAGTTCAAGGTACACGAAGGAACGACCGTTATCATTCGGGAGCAGAGCGGTAACTGGTTGCGGATTCAGTTGCCGGGAGGTTTGTCTGGTTGGGTGGCGGCGCAAGCCGTCGAACGCGTCTAGTATTCCTACTGCGGAAAGTCGACGAGCATCTCCGTGCTTCCAACTAGAATCTTATCACCGTGCTTGAGTTGTACCGTGGTGATCTTCTCATCGTTCACCCAGGTTCCCGAAGAGCTGTCGAGATCTTGAAGGATGTAGTGACCGCGCTCGTATGAGATCCGCGCGTGGTAGCGTGCAACGTCCTCGTCCTTGAGCTCGATGTTGTTGTCGTGCTCTCGCCCGATTGTCATGGTCATGGGCACGAGGGGGAGCTTTTTGCCGGCGCCGGCGCCTTTGGTCACGACGAGTATCGGAAACGTCGCCGCGCCCGCTGGGCTGGTGGAAGGTGAGGGACTCGCGGGCATGGTCGGTCCCTGAGGGTTCGTAGCCCGGGCGTTCCTCTTGTTGCCCTCGGCGAAAAATTCTTCGACCCATTCGTTGGTATTGAGCGACCCGTCGTCGTGCCCTTCGGCGGTAGCCGTGGTGGCGGTGTCGCCCTGCGACACTGCGGGTTCGGCGGCGGGCTTCGAGGCCCCCTTGGATTCCAGTGGCGGCTCTGACCTGGGCGCGGCAGCCGCCATATCGGGAGGCGCAGGTGCTTGCGGTGGGGTCGGGTCCGCGTTCGGTACCGGCTCGGGCGGTGTCACGTCTTCGGTGTCCAGTGGATCCGCTTTCGGTGTGCCGGCCACGACGACTTCCTGAAGTGCTTCGATGGTCGCTGCGAGCTCGCGGCGCTTTTCTTCCAGATCGTCGAGTTGCACATGAAGTTTTGCCGTGGCATTTTCGAGACCTTCGTCGTCAAACTCCCCGACTTTGTGGCGAAATGCATGTTCGTCGATCTCATCTTGAACCCCTCGGATGGTACGCTCGATGGTTTCGTGGTCTTTAGTTATTCCGATCAGTGATTCCGTGGCCACTTCGGCCAGCGGATATATTTCCAGATCAAGGGCGTCGATTTGATCCCTGTACTCCTGGGCGACTTTCCTGAAGATCGATTCCTTGACGGAACCTTTCTCCCTGACGGCGGTTTCGAGGCGCTTTTCAACTCCAGAACGCTGATCCGCAAGTCGTTTGAACGCCTTGAGATGGCCCTCAATGGTGTTTTCAATTTTGCCGCCATTCACCTTTGTCATCGAATTCCTCCGTACTGGACACGTACCACGGGTGCGTACCTCTCGTGACTATCGTCAATGATGCGGATGTCCTCCGAGGACACGCATCCGCGAAGCGAAGTGCGTAAAATATGCCAGAAAGGACAATCTTCCGAAAATTCTGGCATTTTTTAAGCAAGGTCAGCCCCGGACGAGGTGTTTTTGCAAAACTCTTGACTGACACCGGGGTGACGTAATAGGGTGAGTCTCGATAACTCGCTTGTTTTGAGTAGATTGTATGAAACTTGAATCTTCATCATTGAGCCACATTGGCCAGGTGCGCCAGAAAAACGAAGACGCCACCGGGTTCTCCCGACCGAGCGGCAGCAAGGAACGTGAACAGAAGGGGACAATTTTCGTTGTTGCCGACGGGATGGGTGGACACCGCGGTGGGGAAATCGCGAGCAAGCTCGCCGTCGATACGATCATCTCGACCTACTACACGTCCAGGCACGACGATCCGTGCGAGGCCCTCGCAGCCGCCTTCAAAAAGGCGAATAAGATCATCCTCCAGAAAGCCGTAGGAGACGCGGAATTGTTTGGAATGGGAACCACGTGTACGACGATGGTTACGATAGGCAGCAACGCCTACTTCGCACACGTGGGTGACTCACGCGCCTATGTGTTGCGCGGTGGAAAGTTTGAACAGATCACGGAAGATCATTCACTCGTCGGTGAGATGGTTCGTTCCGGAATTCTCTCGAACGAAGACGCACAGCACCACCCCAAGCGCAACGTTATCACGCGTTCACTCGGTACGCACGAAGAACTCGAAGCGGATTGTCCGTTGAGCCCGTTCAAGATGTCGGTGGGGGATGTGTTTCTGTTGTGTTCGGATGGTCTGACGTCGCTGGTTCCCGATGAGGAAGTCGCTGAAACTCTTTCGTCAGGATCGACAAAAAATATGTGCGCCACGCTTGTCGATCTCGCCAATGACAAGGGCGGCAAGGACAACATCACCGTTCAGGTGATCAAGGTCGTCTCCTAGGACCGCCTATCTGACCCGGAAAATAAAACCGATCTGAAACAGTGCCTCGCGGCCGAGATGAATCGCGCCCCAGAGGTCGAGCCTGTTGACTGTGGTATATCGCAGCCCGAGGCGTAATTCGACGTCCAGGTTGCGATCGGATGCTTTGCCGGTGGGTGTGTCCACCCGCGTGTCTGTGATCAGAAGGTAGACACCGCCGTAGGGTGTCAGAGAGTTCCCGCCGTCCGTCTTGTAGGGACTGCTCATCAGGAGGCCGATCGGAATCTGAAACGAGTCGGTCGTATCCCCGATTCGGAATCCGAGCCCGGTGTTGAACGACATGTCGAACGGGAATCTTGCTTCCGCGGGAAATAACCCGAGCTTCGCGTCGACGCCCATCCCCCAGAGCCACTCGCTGTGATCGTAGTCCACCTGAGTTTCGAGGCCCGCCTCGAGGTACTTCGAAACTCCCAGCCTCGCAAACAGCGCAGTTCCGAGCAATCTGTTACCACCGGCAAAGTAAGGGCCGGCCGTGACTGCACGGTCATCGAGAACGTCGGCGCTCGGATAGGTGTAGTAAACCTGTCCCCAAGCAACCGCAGGAAGCAGCGCCGCTGAAAAAACTACGCTAAACAAAAAAGTTCGAATCATTTGTCTCTCAACGGCCACGGCCTGTTCGAGAAGTTCGGCCATTTATACCAGCGCGGTGGAGAGAACGCCAGTTGAAATCAGGAAAAAGGGCACGGAGGGTGGGTTTCCACAACCGTCTCAAGGCCCCCGGCTCCGTGGCTTGAAACTTGCAATGAACCTCCGGGAGAGATTTATTACGTTTGTAAGTGATTGAAGTATAATAGTTTATCCAAATAGGGGCCCCGTCGACCAGCGTGCCGGTGGCCGGGGCGTGCAAATGGCAATACAAGTTCAAATAGACGGTTACGACGATTTCGAACAGATCGCTGTGGGCGGTATGGCCGCCGTATACAAGGCCCGCCAGGTGTCGATCGACAAGACCGTTGCGATCAAGATTCTCTTTCCGTACCTTGCCAACGACCCGAGCTTCATCGAGCGCTTTCAGCGCGAGGCGAGGGCGGCCGCGAAGATCCAGCACGAAAGCGTCGTCAACGTCAGCGATTTCGGCGAGTCATACGGTAGCTACTACATCGTCATGGAGTACTACCACGGTGTCGACCTCGCGGAGCTCATCAAGCAGCGATCGCGGGTGCCGATCGACATCGCGGCATCGATTCTCCTCGAGGTGAGTCTGGGGCTCGAGGCGGCGCACGCGCAGAACATCGTTCACCGTGATATCAAACCGGCAAACATCATCTACACAAACCAGGGCGGCATCAAGGTCGCCGACTTCGGGCTTGCGAAGAAGACGGATGCGATGACGGTTGTGACGCAGGCTGGTAATGTTCTGGGTACGCCTGCCTACATGTCACCCGAGCAGGCCGCGGCAAAGGATGTCGGACCCCAGAGTGACATATTCTCACTAGGCGTCGTCGCGTACGAACTTTTCTGTAACCGCAGGCCCTTCGAGGGCGACTCGTACTCGGAAGTCATCGAGAAGATTCAGACGTTCAACGCTCCGTCCCTGACCCATGAAAACCCGCTGATCCAGCCGGACTTCGAAAACATGGTCAAGAAGATGCTCGAAAAGGGGCTCGACGAGCGCTACGCGAGCATCTCGGACGTCATCACGGACCTCGAGAAGGCAATGGAGGACTATGGGTTCAAGCGGGATCACCGTCGCTTGAAACGTTACATCAAGAACCCGGAAGGCTATGAGAAAGCGTTCAACGAAAAGATGGTCTCGAAGTGTCTGTCCCAGGGCACGTATTACATGCAGCAGGGAAAGACGCACATTGCCGACGCCATTCAGGAATTCAAACGGATTCTTTATCTTGACCCGATGAATGAACGGGCGCGGATCCATCTGAACAAGCTGATGGCGCAACACGAGGGCGAGAATGCGACCGTCGTCCTCGAAGCGACGGAGATGCGCAAACCCCCGGAGAAGACGACCGCGACAACGATCGCTTCCACACCGGTGCCCGGGAAGAGAAAGAGGGCAGTCTCCCGCAGGAAGTCTGGTCGGCGATGGATGGGTGTGGCGCTGGTTGCGGCGATCTTCGTCGGCGGCGGTTATGCCGGCTGGTGGGGCTGGACGACGTTGCAAGCCTCGAGTTCGGGCAACGCCGCACCGGTTCTCTCGGCGCCGGCGAGCCTGACTGTCACTGAGGGCGAGAGCGTCTCGTTCTCCCTCGGTGTTCTCGATCCGGAGGGAGATCCAGTCAGCATGTATGGCAACGACCTGCCCGACGGAGCGGCTCTTTCCCAGGACGGACGGTTCGAGTGGCAGGTCGGCTACGACCAGGCAGGCGAACACACCATCGAACTCTACGGGAACGATGGAACGTCCACGGGCAAGACAAAAGTTCGCATTACGGTTCTCGACAAAGCGCTGAACCTCTTATTCGAGGCGATCGGCGAGAAGTCCGCTCGCGTCGGGCAACGGGTCACAGTAAGCCTGAAAGCCTCGAGTGAGTTCGGTGATGAGGTCACGTTCTCACTCGAGAATGCGCCGAGAGGAATGACGGTCAGTGGGGAGCGAATCTCGTGGACGCCGGCGCGGAACCAGACCGGAACGTATCGTATCGGGGTGCGGGGTAGCGACGGTAAGGCGGAAAGCGAACGAACCCTTGTTGTTCATGTAAAGGACAAACAGCAGTCCGTCGTGCGTGAAAACGGACGCGTCGAATGGGTTCTCCCGAAGCTCGCCAACATCTACGTCGACGGCAGTTTGAAGGTCAGGGAAGACACCTATCTGTCGATACCGTTATCGGCCGGAAAACATACAATTCGGGCCGAGATGATGGATGGGATGACAGCGTTCGAAGAAGTTGTCTCGGTCAGGAGTGGCAGGAAGACCACGCTGGATCCACCACGTATTGCCTACGGCAAACTGTCCGTTTACTTTCTCGGCGGCATCGGTGAATTCAAGATCAACGGAAAGAAATTCAAGCAGCAGCCGCCGTTTACCGGCGTTGTGGTACCGGTCGGTACGTATGCGGTTGCGTTGGCGATGTTTCATGAGAAGGACTCGCGTTCGTTCAGCGTGGATGTAAAAGAAGGACAGGCCACGGTTATCGAATACGAGGTTGGAAATGAACCGGCAATCGGTTACGAACGCATCGACGGATAAGCCGTCCTGCAATTTTTGGAGGTAGAAAAGCGATGACGGCACTCATCAAGAATCCAGTGGCAAAGGGCATCATGTCCCTCGTGGCGTTTTGCTTCCTGTGTCTGCAGGTGGTCTGTGTGCTCCCCGGCGAAGCGCACGCCGGTGCGAAAGACGAACTCAAAACGATCAAGTACAAATATTACTTTCGTGGAAACTACGACAAAGCGATCACGGATCTGCGGTCGTTTCTCGATCAGAAGGCCCTCGAGCGCTCACTCGTTGTCGAAGCAAGAGAGTATCTTGCCGCGTCTTTGATTCTCTCTGGTGCGACGCCTGCGGGGAAGGCTCAGTATATGGAGCTGCTCAAGGAGGACGCCAACTACTCTGGGCCGGATCCGAGCGTTTTCAAGTCGATGATTGTATCGACCTATAACGAAGCGAAGGCCGAATACGCGTCCATGGTGATTCGCACCGTTCCGGAAACGGCGATGTCGGATGGGGCCGCTGCGTCGATGCCTGAGGCCGCCGCGCCGGGTAAACCGATCTACAAAAAGTGGTGGTTCTACGCCACGATGGGCGCCGTTCTTATCGTTGTTGTCGGGGCGGCCGCCGGGGGTTCCAGCGAAGAAGAGGCGGCAAGAGACACAGGTACTGTCAAAGTGGGCATCGAGATCCCGTAAAGGTTGGAGGAAATATGGTACGCAAAATTACATTCACAGCGATTCTCGCGACGTTGACCCTGATCGGATGTTCGCTTGTCGACAGCCCCAGCCTCGACCAAAATGAGGGAACCGTCAGCCTTGTGCTCTCGCGGAGCAACCCGCAAACGAGCGCGGCGTTCGAGGGTGCGGCCCTTCAGGCTTTCGCCGCTGCCCTGCCCGTGGTCGACTCGCTGTGTATCCTGGTATTTCCCCCCGGAAACGGCGGAGCCCCGGAGGCGATCAGATGTGTCACCGTCAACGCTCTGGATGACAGTGTCGAAGTCAATCTGACCGTAGTCGCCGAGAATAACAAACGCGTTTCGGTTGAGCTGTTCGCGGCCGGCGGGCTGCTGTTTTTCGGTGTCGATGAGGACGTCGATGTTGCCGTCAACAAAACAACCGACGTTGTACTTACGGCGGCCCCGTTCGAGATCACGACATTCACGCGGGACACGCCGATTGTGATGGCGACGGTTTCCTTCCAGATGGAATGGAACTCCGTCGTAGATGCGACGTCGTATCGCCTCCAGCTCAGTTCGACGCCGGACTTCGCGGTTATCGACTGGGAGACATCGATGCCCGATACGTCGTTCAACGGATCGCTGCCGGAGGGGTCGCACTACTTCCGCGTGATGGCGGAAAATACGTACACAGCAAGCAATCCGGCCACGCAGTTCGTCTACGCATACGATACTCCGACAATCACCAGTGTTGTTGATGACGACGCCGATGGACAGGCGCTCCGGCTCGAGGCAATCACGGTCTACGGAACCTCACTGGACTATCCGGGGACCGAGTTCTATCTCGGGAGCTACCTCTGCACAGTCCTCGACTGGGGTGGCGATCAGGTGACGCTACAGGTGCCGGTCAACTCACTATCCGGCAACATCACCGTCCAGAATGCACTTGGCATTGATACGTCGTCGGACTATATGGGCGTCTACACTATCTTGTACGTCGGCGAGGACCCGGACTCGTCGTCGTCGGATCTGGATGCCGCGCTGGCTTACATGGCAAAGATCGAGGGCTACCCGGGGCTCGATGATGGGCGAGTCTCTTTCCTTCCATACCAGTGGCTCGGCATTTTCCCGGTCAGCATATTCGATGTGATCGTTATCGGCTACGATACCTACAGCGGGGGCAAGTGGGCCGGCGGAGACGCTGCACGGGCGGTCGCCATCGCGTTCAGCGGAGCGAACGTTCTTGCTATCGGTGCGGGCAACGGCTACTTCGACGTGCTTTCGCTGGGAATCGGGTTTTCAAATTCGGACGTAAGAACGGGTGTCGACATTCTCTGCTGGGCTCCGGCGTCCGAGGTGTTCACGAATCCCAACGATTTCAGCGCCGGCTTCGATGAAACATTCAATCTGTACGGCACGTCGAACGTGGTCGTTTCTGCAGATCTCCCGGGGCCTGTAGCTGCCGGCCAGACGCTCTATGGCAGGATTGGCGGATCCCGCTTCCCACTGGTCGAAGAAATATCGAGTCCCTTGGGGGGCAAGATCATCAACATCCTGTGGGGGTACCAGGCGCCGCCATGGGACATGACGGGGGACGGCGACAAGCTCTTCGAGAACGCTGTGACCTATCTGTACAGCGACACCCGGAGCAAGCTCCCGTAGCATCGGCCGGCGCAGTCCTGCGATCAACCTCCAACGCCTCACGGCTCACGCCGCGGGGCGTTGGCGCATCATGGACGGTTCGCCGTGGCGGCGGACAGACCGCGTGCGTATCTTGACATCGCAGCGGGAATCCAACATAATGTGTTCGAAACATTTCAACAACAAAGGATGGCAGAACATGTTCCGTGACATAAAGTTGGCAATTCTGGTCGCCGGGATCGTGGCGACGTCGCTCTCGCTTACTTCCTGTGGAAAATCCAGCGAAGACAAAGACGCAACGACCGATGGCAAACGCTCGCTCAGCCTGACCGAGATCGCTCGTCGCTCGATGTTGACCGTGAGTCTGGATGACGAAGGCAGCCGGTTCAAAGAAGTAATCGAGGCTGCGGGCTACGTGCCGGGGGCGTACGACGCGTTTCCCACCCAGGAGGTCGGAAAGAAGGGTCGCATGCTCGTGTATGCGGGAAAGGACGGGAAATCAGGTGGTGTCATGTTCGTCAAAAAGGTGGGCAATATGACATCCCTGGCCTGGCACTGGTACTTCGGGGACATGGTTCCGGAGCGCGTCGAAAAATACGAAATGAATGAGGACGGGTTGTGGGATCTCAGAATCACGGGCACGGATGGCCGCGTGATGAAGTTCATTCAGGATACTGATTTCACCTTGATGGGACTCGAAAGGGAAGACTGGATCGCGATGAACGGCGATGCCTCTCCCTCCGTGGGCGACGAAGTGCTCTGGCGGTGTTTCGACGGGGACACGACGACGGCCTGGCGATCAACAATAGCGGGCCCGGAGAAAGCGTTCGTCGACGTACGCGTGCCGTTCGGCGTCAAAGAAGGGATTCTTTCCCTGAAGGGGCTCGGCGAGAACCAGCCCAGACGTTGTGTGGTGTACGCGGACGGGAAAAAGCTCGAGGAACTCGACCTCGCAAAGACGTCGGCCCGTCAAACGATACGTCTGAATGCCTCCGTTTCGGGGGCAAAGAATGTTCGGCTGGTATTCGAGTCCGCGCACGACGGGGATGTCGTGGCTATTGCGGAGCTGGCTCTCCAATAGGAGCTTCCTGGTTCATTCCTTCGGACTCGATGTCCATGACATCGGTCGACTCGTTATCCAGAACCTCCAGAAACACATCCAGGATTTTTGGGTCGTAGGCGGTGCCGCGGCAGCGTTTCAGCTCGGCGATCGTTTCGTCTCGGGCCACCGCTTTCCGGTAGGGGCGATCCGACGTCATCGCGTCGAACGTATCCGCCACCGCGAGAATCCTGGATATCAGCGGGATCTTTTCACCTTTCAATCCATCCGGATAACCTGACCCATCCCACGCTTCGTGGTGATGCAGGATCAACGGAACGATCGGGTGCATCTCACCGAGGGCGCGAAGCATGTTGGCTCCGAGCTTCACGTGCTCGCGAACGGCGGCGATTTCATTTTCGTTCAGGCGGGAGGGACGATTCAAGAGATCGTCGGGGATCCCGATCTTCCCGATGTCGTGAAGCATCGCCGCGAGATAGAGGTGGTGCTGGTCGGCCGTTGAGAGCTCGAGCCTCACGCCGATCTGGAGGGCGTACCGCGTGACACGCACCGAATGCCCGCTCGTATACGGATCGCGGGCCTGAATCGCGCGAACGAGCGTCTCCACCGTATTGATCAGCAGGTTCCTCATGTCGTCGTAGAGGCGCGCGTTGTCGAGCGCGATGCCGGCTTTGAGAGCCATCGCCGAGAGCAAAGACAGATCATCCTCGACAAAGAGGTTTGACTGGTCGGTCGAATCCAGATAGATGATCCCGAGAACTTTGCCGCGGTTGATCAGCGGGGCGCACATCGCGCTACGTACTTTCAGGTGGGCGATGCTCTTCGAGTGAACGAAGCGTTCGTCGACCAGTGCATCGTTGGAGATGAGGGATTCCTTTTCATTCACGGCGGTCTGCAGGATCGTCGTACTCACGACGATTTCGGTGTCGCCCTCGAGCGCGCCTCCGGGATGGCGAACGTACGGTACAGGCATGCCGTTCTCGCGGTTGATGAGGAAGATGTACCCCCTGTCTGCGGGAATGGCGTCGGTGATCAACGTCATGAAGTTCTCGAGGAGCTGTTTGAAGTCACCGATATCACGGAGAACTTCGTCGGCCCGATAGAGGAGCTGGAGTGCCGAGTATGATTTCGAAAGATCGGCCTGTGGGACCGATCCTGGGACGTCGGCAATTTTTAGCGTTTCGGTCGGATTCTTTATGACGATGGTCGAGTCCAACGAGATCGGCCGGTCGATCGACACGGTAAGATCCAATGGTGCCTTCGTATCCTGCAGGGGGGCGGGTGCCCCCTCGATTCGGATTTCGACGTTTGCGATCGTGACCTTGTCGCCGGGATTCAAGCGCCCCTTTTTGGTTTTCTTGCCGTTGAGCAAGGTACCATTGGTGCTGTTCATATCCTGCACCCAGTGTTCGCCGTTCTCGCGAAACAGCACAGCGTGATAACGCGAGACGGCATTGCTGCGAATGTGCAGCCTGTTATCTTTCTCCCGCCCGATTGTGAAAGGAAGCTCCTTGTCGCTGATCGAGAGCGTCTTCTCGCTGTTCGGGCCGCGCGTGATTCTGAGGTGAAGCATGAACTACGGCTCCTGGGTTCGGCTGAAAAACAGATTTGGAACGGAATTCCGGGCGGACTAATGCAAGAATCAGGCAAGACGAGCTTCCGTTTCTCCTATTCCGGTCTAGTTTGTTGGCAGACACGGCCTTACGGCCCCTCAAAGGTGACTTCGAGCTTCGCTATTACAAGACGGATCCATGGTCCACGATTCGCAGATATGGGTCACAGGTTTGCAGGTGGCTGGAATTCGGGCAGGGAAAACTCTTCATTCCGGCGAAAATCAGATAACGGTCCAACGGTCGATCAGCGACCGCCAGAGCCCCTCGGTCGTCAGCCGCAGAACGAGGCTCAGTGCGAAGAGCCCGGCGCCCGCGTACATGTATCGCTTGAGCAAGGTCCGGTTTTCGATCCCGCCGTCAAGATCCGGGAAAACCCGCCGGTAGAACGGGAGGCTTGCCGGGACGAGCAAAGCAATGCCCGCAAGCAGCGTCATCCACTGCCATATCGGTACGGCAACGAATGCAGTCTGGATAAGGTTGTACCCGTGCCTTTCGATGTAGAGCGCGCCGGATGCCGTTCCGCCGATAGCGATCGACCCCACGACGAATCCGCCAATGCCGCCGGTCGTAACTGTGGCACCGAGAAAAAGGGCGAGTCCCCACAGGAGGAACCCATAGTTCGCCGGCGGCGCCCCGCCACCGCTGACCCAGAGTTGAACCGTTTCGACGGTCGTTGCAGCCATTGGCAGGCTTCGAATCATCCGGTCGGGAAGGAACACGCCAAGCACAAGAATCGAAGAGAAGAGCGCGACTGCCCACCGCGCGGCCAGGACAAGCGCCCATGAATGTGCGCGCCGTCGCATCGCTCTGAAGAAGAACGGTGCGGCCGCGGCGGCATGGATGACAGGTGTGATCCAATTGACAGCAAACAGAGTGGCCAGTACGACTGCCCCTACCGTCGCAAGGACGATGGTGTTGCCATCGCCGGGGTCCCGGTGGTGCCGCGTGGATCGTCGGGTTCGGGGCTCTGCCCGGTTGGCCTGCCTGATACGAATGATTGCGAACTCCTTGCTTGGTGCGGGATACCGTCTGTTATAATCGATTCGACCGCCAGGTGCCACAACTGATTGGCCTACTTATAGAAGGGAATCTTAATGGGTGCTCCGGTGTATGTAAAGGGGCAGGGCTTCGAAGAGGAGCCCTTCAGAACCGCCTTCACACCCGGGAGAGGCGAATGCGCCTGCCCTCACAGTATCGGCCCATCGGAGACGAATTGAAGTTGAGAACTCCTGGGTTCGGGCTCTCCATACGCCGAAACGAAAGGATTCTGCAGCCATGAAGGGTATGATATTCTTGGTTACCATCGCAGCAGCGATTCTCGCGGGTGTTCCCGTAATTCTCGACGCGGGGGAAAAGGAGGACCGCGAGGCCGAGGCGGCTTACAGGGCAATGTCACCTGGGCCGCACCACGCGCTTTTCAACGATCTGGCCGGGATGTGGAACGCGGAGATAACCTGGTGGGAAGCGCCAGGCGTCGAACCGGTAGAGAGTATGGGCCGTGCGGAATACAAGGTCATACTCGGTGGGCGTTATCTCATGCAGCAGTTCGAGGGACAGATGATGGGAGTACCATTCGAAGGCGTCGGCCTGAGCGGCTACGACGCTACGACTGATCAGCACACGTTTGTGTGGTGCGACAATATGGGCACACAGATGATGTATAGTGTAGGTGAGTGTACGGACCACTGCAGGACCCAGACGCATATGGCAACCGTGCGCCACCCGATGACCAGAGAGGATACCAGGATCCGCATGATTTCCAGAGTGGTCGACCACAACAAGCACATCTTTGAGTACTACATGGCAATTCCTGGGGCGGCGGACGGGTGGTTCAAGTCCATGCAGATCGTTTATACACGCTCGTAGAGATAAACGCCGGTGCGGTTGCAAGAGCGCAGGGGAAGCTGATTCCCCTGTTTCATTTTGTGGGTTATTCTCTCCATAGATGTGTACGGTGAGTGAGCCGCAAGGTCGGGCAACGGTATCATGAATATGAAGAAGTCAAACGCGCGCTCCGCCCGCGGGCGTCTTCCGCCTCTTGTCCTCCTCTCGCTCATCGTTGCGGCACTTGTCGGTGAAGTATTTCTGCGCGTGTTCTACCCGTGCCCGAGATACAACTACGCATACCAGCCACCCCAGCAGACGTTCTTCCGGTACGACTCTCTGCTTGGATGGAAGGGACGGCCCGGCGCGGACGGCACATTCGCCAGCCTGGACTTCATAGTTCGCGTCACACACGACCGTCACGGTCACAGGAGTTCGACAGATCCGACTCTTCCGGGAAAGCGAAACGTTATCGTCGTCGGGGATTCGTACGGCTGGGGCTGGGGGGTTGACAACGACGATGTATTCGCCGAAGTGATGATGCGGGAGACCGGTTGGAATGTCTATAACCTCTCCGCTCCGGGATACGGGACGGACCAGCAACTGCTGGAGATCGACCTGCTCACGCGTCGTCCGACACCGGGGCCGGAGGCGGACGTCGGTGTGCTGCTCTTTACAAAGAACGATTTTCTGGACATCACATCGGAAGAGCGATACGGGTATCCAAAGCCACGGTTCCTGTTCGACGGGGCCGAACCGCTTCTTTCCAATGTTCCGGTTCCGGAGAGAGAAACGTCCGTCTATGACTCAGCGCGTTCGCTCGAGCGTTACAAGCGAACGTGGTTCAACAACAGCCACCTCTACAATTTCGTGATCGAAGTCTGTCGGAAGGTCCTGCGCACGCTCGGGATCGGACCGCCCGCGGCCGTGGATCCCGACCGCGCGGTTGAGGCGGAAGACGTTCGTGCGGCCGCCCAGCTCATTCAAATGATGCGCGACGAGTTCGCCGAGCGCGGCACGGACTTTTACGTTATTCTAATGATGCCTGACAACGATCGTTGCTGGGACGACCTCGAATCGAAGCTCGCCAGAATGGGGATCGCGGCGAGCCGGTTCAACGACCGAGTGTTTTACCGGCAGACCCGCCTGTGGCTGGACCGGCATCTGAACGCGTTCGGGCACAGGAGACTGGCCGCCGCCGTCACCGCAACAGTCCGGAAGTCGTTTGCTGACGAATCGTAAGTCCTTCTCCCTTCAATTTTTGCGTGAGGAAGGTTGGGTATTGGATAATCGGGAGTCTTTTGGTAGAATGACCGTTCGTAGCTTTCACCCCCATCGTGAAAAGAATATTCTGCGGGGTTTGATCGATTTCCCGCCGGCGTGGGCTGCCGACGATTGCTTGCCCGCCGCGTATTACGCTTCTGGAGGAGGTTCGTTGTGAAGTCCGTTTTCAAGTTGATTGTTCTCCTGCCATTGCTGCTCGTTTTCGGGTGTTCTCAGCCGATTGAAGTGAGCTACGACTTCGACGACGGCGCAGACTTCGCGGCGATC
>JAPUJU010000322.1 GCA_027296025.1 bacterium | reverse complement strand
GGCGCTTCTCCAGAAACACGAGGTCATGAAGAATGAATTCCGTATTCACATAGTCCACGTCGCGGACCGGGTCCACCGATCCGGAGACGTGATAAACGGCATCGTCCTCGAACGCACGTACGACGTGACAGAACACCTCCACGTCCGCGAGGTCGCGGAAGATGTCGCCTTCCGAGACCGATCCTTCTTCTATTTTCGGCGGCAGGACGATATCGATTCGCGCCGGTGCCTTTTTCTTCGGGGAGTACATTTCGACCAGGCGATCGAAGCGCGGGTCCATGACATCGGCTACTCCGCGAATCGCTTTTCGCACGTCGGTGTGGACGGGGACCGTCCCGGCGCCGACAAGCAACTCGAAGAGCGTCTTTTTGCCGGTTTGCGGTAAACCGATGATTCCGATGTTCATGTGCTACTCGTTGTAGATTGAAGAGGCCGGCTTGGAGGCCTAATCCGGCATCTCGATGACCAGGTGGTCCTCTTCGATAGTGATCGGGTAAGCGGCGACCGGCGACACTGCCGGGAGCGCAATGGCCTCGCCCGTTTTGAGGTCGAACACCGCCCCGTGGTCCGGGCACTGGACATGACACTCCTCCGGCATCAACTCACCCTCTGACAGATAGGCCATTGCATGGGAACATATATCCGATATCGCGTAGAATTTGCCGTTCACGTTCGCGACGAGAACGGGTTCCCCGGTGATGTCGAAAGATTTCATGCTCATATCAGGGATATCGATTACCTTGCAGAGTTTGACCTTCATGATCCACCTCGCGAGATCAAAGCATACCTCGGTGGCGTATTTTCCCTAGCCCTCTTTGAGTGCAGCGATCAGTTCCAGTATCGCTTTCTTACCGTCACCAAACATCATCAGCGTGTTGTCCATGGCAAACAGCGGGTTGGGAATTCCCGCGAATCCCGGACTCAGGCTCCGCTTCACGACGACGGTTGTTCGGGCAAGGTCGACATCAATAATCGGCATCCCCGCAATGGCGCTTTTCGGGTCGGTTTTCGCGATCGGGTTCACGACGTCGTTCGCGCCGATCACCAGCGCGACATCCACCTGGGCCATCGTCGGGTTGATCTCATCCATTTCCTTCAACTTGTCGTACTCGACACTCGCTTCGGCGAGGAGCACGTTCATGTGCCCCGGCATCCGTCCTGCGACCGGGTGGATCGCAAACTCGACCGTCTGTCCCCTCTCTTCGAGCAGGGTCGCCAGGTCCTTGACGGCGTGTTGAGCCTGCGCCACCGCCATTCCGTAGCCCGGTACGATCACCACGCGCTGCGACGTGTCGAAAAGCATCGCGACTTCTTCCGGACCGGCGGATTTGACCTTGCCGGCGTAGACTTCGTCCGCGGTCGCCGACCCTTCCGCAGGAGCGAGCGTCCCAAACAGCACGTTTCTCAGAGATCGGTTCATCGCTTTGCACATGATACGGGTCAGGATCAGTCCGGACGCGCCGACGAGAGAACCGGCAATAATGAGCACGTTATTGCTGAGAACGAAACCGGTCGATGCCGCGGCCAGACCGGAATACGAATTCAGGAGCGCGATGACAACCGGCATGTCCGCGCCGCCGATCGGAATCACGACGGTCACGCCGAGTACGGACGCGACCGCGCACAGTGCCCAGTACAGCATGATGTCCGACGGATTCCGGAAAATCAGCACCGACAGCACGACGCAGGCCACCGTCATCAGAATATTGAGCAGCTTCTGTCCCGGGAACTGCACTGACCCGCCTGGCACGACGATGCCCTGCAGTTTTGCGAACGCGACGAGACTCCCCCAGAAAGTCACCGAGCCGATGAACCCTGACGCCGCCGTCGCGATACTGATCTGGGCCATCGGGGCGCCGCTGGGCGCGACACCCGATTCGATGAGCGCCGCACCGGCGACGAACACCGAAGCAATACCCCCGAAGCCGTTGAAGAGCGCGACGAGCTGGGGCATCGCGGTCATCTGGATCCTGACGGCGAGAATAGTGCCAATGGCCGCACCAGTGACGACGCCGGCAATAATGAGTTCGTAGCTGATAATTCGTCTGTCGAGCAACGTGACCAGAACGGCGATCAACATCGCGAGCGCGCTGATGAGATTGCCCCGCACCGCCGTTCGCGGATGGGTCAGGCCCTTCAGTCCGTACATGAACATGACGGAGGCCAGGAGGTAGGTCATGTTGACTATGATGTTCGTCATACCCGGTTCTTCTCCTCAGTCAATTGGCCTGCAATCTACTTTCGCACGAACATCGCGAGCATCCGATTCGTGACCAGAAACCCACCGACAGCGTTGACCGTCGCAAAGACAACGGCGGCAACCCCCAGAACGGTGGTCAGGGTAGTGAGGTGAGAACCCGCGGAGAGAACGGCCCCGATAATCGTGACTCCCGATATCGCGTTGGCGCCGGACATGAGCGGCGTGTGAAGAGTCGGCGGTACCTTCGTAATGATTTCGAAGCCCACGAAGATCGCCAGCACGAAGATGGTCAACGTGAACACGAACATTTCCATTATGCTTGTCCCCCTTCGGTTACCTCGGGTTGAGACATTCCAAGAAGTTCGCGAACCCGGGGGGAGACAACCTCTCCATCACGTGCCACCATCGTGTCGCGAATGATTTCGTCTTCCATATCCAGATTCAAGGCGCCATCCTTGAGCATGTTGTTCAGGAACGTCATGATGTTCCGTGCGTACATCTGGCTCGAGTGATACGGCACCGTGGACGCTACGTTCAACGGCCCGATAATGAGGACATCGTTGACGACGGTCGACTCGCCAGGCTTCGTGGACTCGCAGTTTCCTCCCCGCTCCGCGGCGAGATCGACCACTACCGATCCGGGGTGCATCCCGCGCACCATCTCTTCCGTAACGAGGATGGGCGCCGTCTTCCCCGGAATGGCCGCCGTCGTAATCACGACGTCGTGCGCCGCGACAACCTGACCCATGAGTTCCCGCTGCTTCTTGTAGAACTCCTCTCCCATCTCCTTCGCGTATCCGCCCTTGCTCTCCGACTCAGAGGCATCGAGATCGAACTCGACGAAGCGCGCGCCCAGACTCTCGACCTGTTCCTTGACGACCGGCCGGACGTCGTAGGCACTCACGACGGCGCCAAGGCGCTTCGCGGTCGCGATCGCCTGCAACCCGGCAACGCCCACACCGACTACAAATACCTTTGCCGGTGCGATCGTTCCCGCCGCCGTCATGAACATCGGAAAGATCTTCGGAAGTTCGGTGGCAGCGAGCAGGACGGCTTTGTACCCGGCGATTGTCGCCATCGAACTGAGAATGTCCATGCTCTGCGCACGCGCGATCCGCGGCAGCATCTCGAGAGAAAAAAGCGTAATCCCCGTATCCGCCATTTCCTTCGACAGAG
>JAPUJU010000321.1 GCA_027296025.1 bacterium | reverse complement strand
AACTGGTCGGCGGACTACTGGCAGACGGTCGGCTGGAGTCAGTCGGAAGCCCTGAAAGACGTGTACTTCTTCGTCGATCTCGTCGATGCGAATTCCCAGGAACGAATCTGGCGAGGCAGGGGGCAAATGGCGAAGAACCGTGACCCGTCTCCCGACATCATGCGAAAGAACATCGACCGGGGTATCAGGGAAGTCCTCGCTCAGTATCCGCCGGGTCAGGAACCCAGCCGGTATTAGCGGGCACAGCCGAGTCCTCCTGATACAACGATTCCACCGACGTATCGAGCGTGGTTCCAGACCGAGGTCCCGGGGTTACATCCCCATTGCAGCGTGTGCGCGGGTCTGTTCTTTGATGAGGTAGTGAGTGGGCGTGCCGACGGTTATCATGTCCCACGGGAGAATTTCTTCGTTGCCGCGTTTGCGGAGCGCATAGAAGTCCGAATCCACGCGGTCCTGCTCGAACACTTCCCTCCAGGCATGGATATCGAAACACTCTCTCCAGGCGTCCATGCGAAGTCCACGCTCGCGTGCCTTGATGAGCGTCGAGGCGAGGCGCCGGTCACCGCGTGAAAAGACCGACTCGAGATAGCTTTCGTCGACGTCGTGAAACTTCAGTTTCAAATACGACGACGTGTTGCACGATCGAATGTAGCGTTGCTTCGCGAGCAATTCTTCTTTTGTGTTCATCGCTTCCCACTGGAACGGCGTATGGGGCTTGGGAATGTGGGATGACATGGCGACGTTGATTTGACCGCGGCGGCGAAACCGTTTCTTGCGAGCGAGGCTCGCCTGATCGCACAGGTCGATGATACCCTTGAGATCGTCCTCTGTCTCTGTCGGAACACCAATCAGGAAGTAAAACTTCAGCAGCCGGTATCCTGCCTGCCAGGCGGCTTCGGACCCGCTCAGCAGATCCTTATTCAGGATTGGTTTTCGGATGATTTCACGGAGCCGGTCCGTTGCGACTTCTGGAGCCATCGTCAGGCCGGACTTCCGGACCGTACTTACGAGTCCTGGCAGATGCTCGAGCTCGCCCTTTACGCGAAGCGACGGCAGTGTGACGTTGACCTGTCTCGAATCAAACCGTTGCGCGATCATCCGAATCAGCTCCTCGATGGCCGGATAGTCCGCAGTCGACAGGCTCGTCAGAGAGATCTCCTCGTAGCCCGTGTTCCGGTACGTCTCTTCACACAACTCGAGAATCTTTTCCACCGAACGCAGCTTGAGCGGTCGGTAGTGCTTGACCGCCTGGCAGAACCGGCACTGATTCGGGCAACCTCGCATGATTTCCACGTTGATGCGCTCGTGTACCGCCGAGACGTTTGGCATCACCGGACGCGTCGGATACGGCGCGTTCTCGAAGTTCATCACGGTCGTCTTTGCAACAATGCGTGGGGCAACGGGATCGCTCTCGATCGCCGCGACCGTACCGTCGTCGTTGTAGCTGACATCATAGAGAGATGGCACGTACATTCCAGGAATCGGACAGAGGCTCTCGTGGAGACTGCGTCGAGGGAGCCCGCTTCCTCGCCACTCGATCACCGTGTCCATGATCCGGTCGATTACGTCCTCGGCATCGCCGACGAGAATAGCGTCGAAGAATGGCGCGACCGGTTCCATCGCAAGGCTGATCGACCCGCCGCCGAGAATCACCGGATCGTTGATCGACCGATCGGCCGTCCACACGGGAACGTCGCTCAGCTCGAGCATGTTCATGAAGTTCGTGAAACCGAGCTCGTATTGCATCGAAAAACCGATGATGTCGAACTCACGCAGTGGCGTGAACGATTCGAGTGTATGCAGCGGGATATCGCGTTCGCGCAGCTCTTGCTCCATGTCGGTCCAGGGTGCGTACACACGTTCGGCGAGAGCGTCACTCCGTGAATTGATCATGTGATAGAGTATCTGGATCCCGAGGTGGGACATACCGATCGCGTACGTATCGGGAAAGGCGAGTGCGACTTTCAGATCGACCGACGCATGGTCCTTCCGGATCAAATTCCGCTCACCACCCGCGTATTGCCCGGGCATTTTCACCCGTGGAAGGACGCGATCGTAAATCATCTTTTGAATCGATGAGGGTTTCAGAAGGAAATCCTTACTTTGAGGTTCTGTTTTCGCAACCCGCCGAACTGAATTTGAGTATAATCCATGCCTGTTCAGAACTTCAACCTGCTTTCAACCCCATCGGAGCCACCAATGCCGGAGTTGCCGGAAGTCGAAACCATGACACGGGAGCTGCGCCAGGAACTGCCCGGGCGCACCGTCCTGACGGCGACTCTTCGGCCGAAAGCGCTCTACCGACGGGGAAGCGCGAGTGTCCACCGGCTGGTCGGGCGCACAATCTGTGCCGTCGAGCGAGTCGGTAAGAACACGGTGATTCGTTTTCGGCCCTCCGGGCTCATGCTGGTAAACCTCGGGATGACGGGACGGCTGGTCACGGCGCCGAACGGCTCGCATCCGGCCGGCGCGCGGGCGAGTCATCTGCACGGTCGCTTCAAGCTCGACGGGGACCTTCGCCTCCTCTACTACGACGCGCGACGCTTCGGGCACTTCTACGTCGCGGAGACGTGTGACTTTCAAAAAGACCTGAATGTCGGACCCGATCCCTTCATTGCAAAGCCGGGGTACTTCAAGCGTGTTCTCGAAGGTCGTACGGCTCCGATCAAGTCGCTTCTCCTGGACCAGCGCCTTGTATCGGGCATCGGAAACATTTATGCGGATGAACTCTTGTTCGACGCCGGAGTGGATCCGAGAACGCCGGCAGGAGAACTGGGCGATTCTGCTTCCCGGCTTCTTCGCAGCGCGCGAACGGTTTTAAAGCTGGCGATCGACCATGGCGGATCGACGATCCGGGATTATCGCCGGCACGACGGGAGCATGGGGGAGTTTCAACAACATCACGCCGTCTACGGCCGGGAGGGCGAGCCCTGCAAGGTTTGCGGCACCTCAATCGTGAGGGTTGCGCTCGGTGGGCGGGGGACGCATTTCTGTCCCGAGTGCCAGCGCTAACCTCAATCCGTCAAAAACATGTCTCGCCGACCACCCACAAACTGTTGGGAACAGCAACATGCCCCTCGTCGGCGCGCAAGGACTGTTTGAGCCGGAATGCCCGTGCGTATGCGCCCGGCCCAGCCACACCATTGAGACCAGCTCTGATGGCGCATCGGCGGCTAACGCCCGTCTGACATCGTCAACCGTGGGTCGCTCGCATCCCGCAGGCCTTCGCCAATTATATTGTAAGCGGTGACCGTCAGGAAAATGGCGAGTCCCGGAAACACGGCAAGCCACCACGCGAAGTCGAGAACATCCTGTGCGTTTGCCAGTATTCCGCCCCAGCTTGCGTGCGGTGGTTGCACGCCCATCCCGAGAAAACTCAGTGCCGCCTCGATCAGTATCGCGTTGGCAATGCCGAACGTCGCGGCAACGAGTACCGGCGCCAGGGAATTCGGCAAAATATGACGCACGATGATTTTCGGGTCGCTCGCCCCAAGTGCCCGGGCGGCATCCGTGAAGTCCATTTCCCGGA
>JAPUJU010000320.1 GCA_027296025.1 bacterium | reverse complement strand
GCTTGCCCGGCCCGAGGCCGTGTGCGATCTCGTGCATGAGCACGTTATTGAAGTACGCATCAAACTCCACGTACTTCATTTGGTCGGGATCGAGCATCTCCCGAGCGATCGGAATCATGATCTTCTCGAACTTGGCCTCGGTGATGTTTTTCAGCATGACCTTCTTGCTGCCTTTGGCCTCACGCACTCGCTCGTCGTTCGGTAGGTTGAACGCAATCGTCTGCACGCCCGCCTTCGTGTCGCCACCGGCGAAAACGAGGTCGACAACGCTTACCGGAGACTCGCTGCCACGGTTCGGGTTCTTGTGCTCGTCCGGAATCGGCAGGCTGTTCTCGAGCAGCTGCATGTAGTTCTTGATCGCAGCGAGCTTGCGGCTGTCTTCCGGATTCCGAATCGCGATGAACGCCTCGAACGCCGCCTTGTAGCCGTTCATCTGATCTTCGTAGACCTCGTACGGGCCAATGGTCACGTCGATGATGTTGTCCTCGATGTCCATCCAATCCATGTCACTCTGAAAGTAATCGTTGGAAGAGAACGCATCGGCTCGGCTCTTGAGAAAGCGCGCCAGAGTCGTGTAGTTGACGTCATCACGATAACCCGATCGGTTCTCCGGACGCGTCAGGATGTCTGCTGCGTCGTGCAGAAGCGCCGCCGCCTTTTCCAGCAGGTCTTTGTACTCGGTGTTATAGGGCACCGCGACGAGCGTTCCGTTCTTGCGACGAATTGTCGTGAAAAATCCGCGAAACGCTTCTTCATCTTTGGGATTGGCCTTGATGTGCGCTTCGAATTCTTCCTTCGTCATGTCGGCCGGATAGTAGTTGGCACCGGCCGGCTTCGGATCCGTTCCGAGGAACGGCGCGTCTGCTTCAAGACGGTTCCACGGGCCGAAGTTGATCTTGTAGAAGTGAATGATGTTTTCGAGGACGTCCTCTTTGCCGGCCCAGTCGGACGACGGGTCTTGTCTTGCCTCACGCCACGCTGCCATGAGGTTCTGGCGCAGCTCGGCGTTGCCGGCCCACACCTGCAGAAAGAAAATTTCATCCATCAGGTGGGCTGCTTCGATGAGCTTACGAAGGACCTTCTTCTCGGCCTCGGACAGCACGCTTTCGTCATAGGCGATATCGACGGCTGCGTACTTCGTGACTTCCTTCTGAAGGGCCTCCGGTGCGATCGCTTCGGGAATGTCCTGGGGGCCCGCATGCGTTACGATCTGGGTGATCACCAGCGCGAGGATGGCCAGGGCCGGAATGATTGCGATTAAACGTCGTGCCATCATTGAGTAACTCCTTCGAACGAGCAGTCAGTCGTTTTTGGGTTCACAAATGTAGTCAGGGTAGGATTGATTTCGGAACGTATTATGTGGGATGCGCCGCTCGAAGTAAAGAGGGAACGGGGTGCGCGGACGGCCTGCGTCGGGTGGGTGGGTGCGCTTGCAACACCTTGAAACAACGTGGCTTACGCCATGTTGACAAACGGGTGGTCAGGGGTTAAGATTCGGCTTCCGAGAGGCGTTTCGAGGCCGTCGCTTCGGAACGTTTTTCGTATCCTTCGCAAATACTTCAGGTACACGCTCCTCGGTAGCTCAATTGGTAGAGCATGCGGCTGTTAACCGCAGGGTTGCTGGTTCGAGTCCAGCCCGGGGAGCCAGTCTGAACCATATGCAGAACTTCTTCGGTCAGTGGTTTACAACCCTCTGGCGGGGTAAGTGGGCATGTGTAATGGAGTTCAGCCATCGGATGGTCGATTTCGATGCGCTTCACGAACGACCGGATGAAAGCCTTCTGCTCGACGATTCTTCCATGTTTCAGAGTATCGTGGAGGTCAGCCACGTAGCGGTGGATGACGCGCTTCGCTGGTATCTTCGGTGCCGAGTTCCCCGACGAATGGGTCCGCGCCGTTAACGCGCACGGTGGTTTCGGGCACTGGGCCTGGGATGTATCGAAAAACCCAGCCGACATTAAATCTAAGCTAAAAAAACATGGAACTCCTCGAGTCTTTGATGCGGCGGTTTGAAAGCCTACTGGCGCATATCACGAAAATCCTGTTCCCGCTTTATGACAATCAATTCATCCGAAGGCAACCGGACTTTGATCCTAGGGGATCTGCTTTCTTGATCGCCATGTTGAAGCGTGATGCGGATTTCACCAGGAACCTGCGAAACAACGTTGAGACGTGGTACGCCAAAGTGCGCAGGTTTAGAGACGACGACTTAAGGGCGAGACTCAGATCTGACAACGATCGCCAATTTGAACCTGCCCTATATGAGTTACTGGTTCACGAGCTGCTCCATCGATTTGTCGGTAGAGCACATTGGAAGCCAGAACTGCCCGATGGGCGACCGGAATTCCTACTTCGGTCTCGTGGAGTTAAGGCAATTGTTGAAGTCGCGACTCTTCTTAGAACCCCTGAACAGGAGCAAGCGGAACATCGCATCCAGGATTTCAGACGTGAGGTCGACAAACACAATCTAACATATTCACTCGGATTAGAGTTAAAGGAACACATACCCCTATCAATCAATCTTAGGGAGGTTTCCGAACGACTAGTGGGAATAATCCCGCCCCTTGAGGATGGACAGCTCGAAGGGCGGAAGATAGATCTCGACGCGGTCGGTCTCAAGGGTTTTGCTCAAGCCCAGATAAGGGGTTTTGAGAGCACTTTGCCGCCGGTGGAACGTGGCACCGAGGTTAAGAGGATTCGAAGGGTATTAGTACAGAAGGCGCGCAAATACAAGTCTGTGAAGAAACAGCAGATCCCTTTCGTAGTTGTGATGTGTGCGGGGCAACATGTCCACATTGGTTTGCAAGACATGCTGAACGCACTCTACGGCACCGAACAGATCATTGTCGGGCTTGGACGGGGAGGGCCACCCCTGGGATCGATAGCAACGGCGAGAAGGAGGGATGGGCTAGTTACCCCACCGAAACCGACTCGCTACACGAGAGTAAGTGCGATCATATTCTGCGCTCTCGATGTTGCCGAAGATCTTTCCTGCACCTGCTACGTACTCCACAATCCTTGGGCGCAGAATCGCCTTCCGGCGAGTCTTTTTACCAGGTTCCCCCAACTTCTTTTCCGTGATGAGGGCAGCCCGCTTTCCGGGGAGTGGACGCAGACCCCTGTACAAAGTATACCGCTTTAAACGAGGACGCGAGGGAATAGCCCGAATAGGAATCCATGATGAAGCAAAATTACCGACAAGCGTTTTTTCGTCATGGTGTGAAAAGGTCGTCAAACGAGCCCGAATCGCCGGCCAATCTGTACACGCCGCGGCGTGGTTTCAGGTGCTTCACCAGCTCGTCGAAAAACTCCTCGCCGGTCTCGGCGGCGGTCCCCTCGACGATCTCGCGAATGGCGTTTCGGGGTCACTTCACCCCGCCGGGGAGTCCATGAGCAAGAAAAAGGACAGAGCAAAACTCCGCACCCGCCCTTTTCCCGGTGCGTGGCGGCACATTCTCGAGAAGACCGTGCCGCTGTATCGACGGCTGCCGAAAGCCGACCGGGAGGAGCTGCACGGGCACGTTCATGTTTTTCTCCATGAAAAGCGCTTCGAGGGTTGCGCGGGTCTCCCCGTTACCGATGA
>JAPUJU010000032.1 GCA_027296025.1 bacterium | reverse complement strand
TACGACATGCGCCCGCGGCTGCGCGATCGAGGTCGATGTCGACACGCGGGACAACACGGTGAAACGCCTGCGGCCGCGGTACAACCCGGAGGTCAACGGGTCCTGGATGTGCGACGAGGGGCGCCTCAACTACAAATTTGTGAACACGGACAGGATTCGCGACGGTTACGTGACGCGCGCTGGACGCAAGATCGATACAACACTCGATGTGGTGATAGGTGAGATCGGAAAAATGCTCGGTGACGCAAAAGCGGCCGGCTCGACCGTGTCGATTCTCGCATCGGCGACGTGCACGCTGGAGGAAATGTTCGCTCTGAAGAAACTCGCAGCTGCCCTCGGTGCGAAGCTGGAAGTGGCGACGCACGTGCCCGACGGCGAAGCGGATAGCAAGCTTCGCGTGGCCGACCGACACCCGAACGTCACAGGCGCCGAACTGCTTCGTATTCCGGTTGTGGATCTCCGGGGAGAGGGAGGTGGGAACGGAAAAGCGGCCGACGCCGGATCAGTGATAGTGGCCGTCGGCTTCGACTACGATGTGACTCCGGCCGTCGTCAAGCGCTGTGCGGAGAGCGAAAAAGTGGTCAGCGTTTCGGCTCGGGAAACGGAGCTCAGCGAGATGGCGCACCTGATTGCTCCAGGTTTGACATTCGCAGAAAAGGACGGGCTCATCGTCAACGTCGAGGGACACGTTCAACAGCTCGCTCCCGCGTTGGATCACCTGTGGGATCGAATGCCCACGTGGCAGATCATTTCACGACTGACGGGCGGCCTCTCTGACGGTGCCGGGTTCGGCAGTATTGCGGATTTGCGCTCGGCAATGATGAATGAAGAGTCGGCATTCTCCGCCGTGAAAATGAACGCGGTAGGGCCGACCGGAACTCGAACACAGGCACACACGGTATAGCCGGCGGCTCGAACGCCGTCGAGTAGGAGAACCGGGGAAGATGGCTGTCTACCTGATCGGACTCGGAAAAGCGCTGTTTATATTTCTGTTCGCGCTCATTCTGCTCCCGGTAAATATCTACCTCGAACGCAAGGGCTCGGCGTTCATTCAGGACCGTGTGGGCCCGAACCGCGCGGCAATTCTGGGCGTCCGGCTTGCGGGTTTCATTCACTTAATCGCGGACGTTGTCAAACTGATCTTCAAAGAAATGATGGTACCCGGTCACGTCAACCGCTGGTACTTCATGATCGCGCCTTTCATCGGGTTCACGTTTATCCTTTTCGCGTTCGCCGTGATTCCGTGGGCCGACAATCTCAGTTTCGGATCGTGGAACATCCCGATGCAGGTTGCGGACCTAAACGGCGGTATCCTCTTCATACTTGCGGTGACGTCGCTGAACGTGTACGGAATCGTGCTCGCCGGGTGGGCCTCGAACAACAAGTTTTCGCTCCTCGGCGGGCTGCGCGCGACCGCCCAGATGGTCAGCTACGAGATTCCGTTGGGCTTGTCGTTGGTTGGTGTGTTCATGGTGTTTCAGTCGGTTCACCTGAACGAAATCGTGCGGGGCCAGGGTGAACTGCTTTTCGGCTTCCTGCCGAAGTGGGGCGTGTTCGTTCAGCCGCTGGGCTTCTTCCTTTTCGGTGCGGCGGCGTTCGCGGAGACGAACCGGAACCCCTTCGATGTGGCCGAGGGTGAATCGGAAATCGTCGCGGGTTATCACACGGAGTACAGTGGCATTCGTTTCGCGCTGTTCTACATGGGCGAATATGTGGCGATCGCCCTGGCGGCGGCGATGCTGGCAACGTTGTACTTCGGCGGGTGGCAGATCCCGTGGGTGACGACAGACATGCTCCGAAACAACAGCGAGCTCGCGCTGAAAATCATGCTCTCCCTCGGGACGGTCGGCTCGTTCGTCGGGTTGCTGACCATGCTTGGGTTCGACAAAAAAATGCGGGGGACCTGGCCTGCGGGAGACCTGCGTAACCAGGAGGGCCGGATCCTTGGGGGGATTGCCTTCCTATTGCTGGTTGCGCACATCGCGGCGCTTGTATTTTTCAACGGAAAAGTATTTCCGGAGTGGGGGCAGAGCACGGTCGCGGTTCTCGCTCAGGTCGCCATGTTTACGATGAAAACACTCTTTTTCTGCTGGGTGTTCATCTGGGTGCGCTGGACGCTGCCACGGTTCCGCTACGACCAGATCATGCGCCTCGGCTGGAAAAACCTGATTCCAATATCGTTTCTCAATATTTTCGTGACGGGGCTTGTGATTCTTCTGCTCGATAGCAGGGGGGGCTAGGCGTGGAAGTCTTTGCTTTTTATGCATTTGCGTCGGCTTCGGTGGCGGGCGCGTTGCTAATGGTGACCCGCAGGAACCCGCTCGCCGGGGCATTTGCGCTGGTGTTGAGTCTTGGCGCGTTGGCGTTTCTGTTCGCGATGCTCCACGCTGAATTTGTGTTTATCCTTCAGATTCTTCTCTACGCCGGCGCGATCATGGTGCTGATCATCTTTACGCTCATGCTCTTGAATCTGACGCCGGAGGAGTTGAAAGAGCCGCCGATCGGCGCTCTCAAGGGTTTTCTGATCCTGGCGTTCTGCGTTGCCGGTTTCGTTGGGTTCGTGCGCGTGTTGCGTACTATCCCCGAGGGTGTCGCGGAAGTCTCGCCGGATTTTGGAAATATAGAGCCGGTCGGAAGGCTGATGCTGGGCAACTACCTTTACCCGTTCGAAGTGATCTCGGTTCTGTTGCTCGTAGCAGTCGTCGGAGTGGTTCTGCTGGCGAAAAAAGTGATCTAGGACACAACGCGTGATTACGATTCATCATTATTTGACGCTCAGCGCACTTCTCTTTTTCATCGGTGTGTTCGGTGTCCTCTATCGCCGCAACCTGATTGTGATTTTCATGTCGATCGAACTCATGCTCAACGGCGTGAACCTCTCGTTCATCACGTTTGCGCGGTACACGAACACCATGGACGGCCACGTGATCGCCTTCTTCATCATGGGGCTCGCGGCGGCGGAAGCGGCTATCGGGCTTGCGATCCTGGTGATGCTTTTCCGGAACCGGCGAACGGTTCAGGCAGACGATTTCAGCTTAATGAGGGACTAGCTCGCGGCGTGCCCGCGGTAGTTGAATCATGCACGAATCCATCTGGATTATTCCACTGGCGCCGCTCGTCGGCGCGATCATCA
>JAPUJU010000319.1 GCA_027296025.1 bacterium | reverse complement strand
TTTTACGCGGATGGGCGGTCCAGCCCGTGGTTAACAGGCTTCCCGAGGATGAAAGACGGCATGTGTTCACCGTCTGGACTCTCGGCGAAAAGCTCGCGGTCGGCGTCTTCATCGACGAGGACAGCGGGGGGTCGATGAAGTCCGTGTTCGGCTCTCACCTCGATGAGGAAGGGGACCGCGCGACTCATGGCAATGGTTACTCGATCGGACGGACGCACGCCCCCGAGGACGGGACGCGCGTCGGCACTTTGATCTATTCGTCCCTGAAACGGATGTCGTCGCCTGTGTGGGTGACGGAATAGCGCGTGTTACGGCTGAGGAGGAGTCTCACATGGAACAAGTAAAGGTTTTGCTGGTTGATGACGAGAGGGATATCGTGGATACGGTCAAGTACAGCCTCGAACTTCGTGGTTACGAAGTCGATTCCGCGTATGACGGTGTAAGCGCTATGGCGATGGTGCGCGGCGGCAGGTACGATGTGATCATTCTGGATGTGATGCTTCCCGGCAAAAACGGGTATGAAGTGTCCCGCACATTGAAGGAAGAGATGGAGGCGGGGAAGATCGACACGGCGGGCATTGTGCTTTTTACCGCTCGGAAGCTCGACAACGAGCTCCGTGAGGAGTTCGTAGCCACGTGGTCCAAAGCCGACGACTGTATCTACAAACCGTTCGAGATGGAGGATCTTCTCAAGAAGATCCAGGCCCTTGAACACGCCGATGTGACGTAGTCGGGCGTTGTCCGCGCCACGTATGCGCATCGAACCCGGACGTTCGCCAGGACGGACCGAGTCCGCGGGATGCGGAGCTCACCGGGAAATGAGGTTGACGATTCGAGCAGGCGTGCTTAATATACCGCTCTCGCTTCGAATAACCCATTCCCGGTGCGAAGGTAGCTCAGTCGGTAGAGCAAGGGACTGAAAATCCCTGTGTCGGCGGTTCGATTCCGTCCCTTCGCACCATTGTCAACTTGCTATTCCCTGACGAGTTAGGATTCCCTTGAGTGGTTCGCATGACCGTGCCCGGGAACGGGGCATACCCGCGAGCGTTTCATCGCCTTTTCTAACTGGAAAGTGTTTCTTACATAGGATATAATATGCGATCAGGGGTAGAGTATCTAAATTGCTGTCTTGCTATGCGCCACGTATGCGGAGAGGATGTAAAATGCGTGCTAAACTACTATCTTTGGGATTGGTCTGCATATTCGTCATGGTGGTGATGCTGACACCGACGCCGGTGTTAGCCGACGTTTGCCTGGTCGTCTATCCCGATGGAGCAACGATATACCACTACGAGGCGGCCGAGTACTACACCGTGGGTCCGGGCAACCCGTTGTACGACCCGCTCTTCGATCGCGGTGGCGAAGTTCTGATTGACATAAACACCGACGAGATAGCATTGGACGTCTACGAGGCCCCGGGGCTTGTCGGGTTCGTTCTCGACAACGAGAACCAGGGATATTTCATTGCGTTCCCCGACTACGACCTCGTCGTTGACGGATTCAGCAACACTCCAACCACGTACACCAACATCATCCTTGTTTTCGACACCATTCTGCCGGATGGCTGTGTGCCAGTGATCACGGTTGACGGGAACCCGGTCCTGTTCGATCCGGGCCTGGGCTTTTACTGGCCGATCGGCGACCTGGTTGTTTCCACTCCGACACCGACGGGGGGGAACTTCTCCGATACGGTCACACATGCTATCAGCGTTTCGGGCTGCATTGGCTACCGGGTATATGCGTTTGCCGACGACAACTTCAACCTCGTTCGAGATGGTGGGGAGTGTTTCACGGCCTTCTCTCACGACCTAACCGTTCCCGCGCACGACAGGACTTGGGGGGCTGTCAAGAGTTTCTTCGGAGAGTAGTGGGTCCACGGGCAATCCGGGTCCGCACCCGTTCGTCGCCGGGAATCAGGGGCGAAGTTTTTGAATTTCATGTGACAGCGCATCGCATTTCGAGGTTGCTTCACTGAACCGTCTATTGTCTGCGAGTATCTCGAGGTCCTTCGCCAGTGTCACGATGCCGGCCGCTCCGACGATACCGGCGGCACCGGCAATCCCGTGCGAAAGTTGATGCAGCGAGGTGACATCCTTCCGAGTAATGGCGCTCCGCATCGCCGTCAGGTCTTTCCTGCTCGAGTCGACGAACATATCGACCAGTTCAATGTGATCCGGTTCACGGTTGACGCCGGATCGGGTGTCGGCAACACTCGTTACCGTGTGTTCAGGAAGAACTTTCGCTATCGCATCGAACAGTGCGCTCCGCCTCACCGGCTTCGGTACGTATTCATCCATCCCGGCGGCAAGGCATCGTTCACGGTCGCCGTCCATGACGTGCGCAGTCAGCGCAACGATCGGCAACCGTTTTCCTGTTTCTCGCTCGAGCCTGCGGATTCGTTGCGTCGTTTCGATTCCTCCCATGCCGGGCATCTCGAGGTCCACAAAAACCAGGTCGACTTTGTGGGCTTTAAGGAATTCGAGGACCCGTCGTCCACCGCTGACACAGTGAACTTCATAGCCCTCTCTCTGCAGGATCTGCGTCATGAGTACCTGACTGATCGTGTTATCCTCGGCCACCAGTATGGTAAGCGGAACGGTCGTGCGACGCCGCTTGGGCTTGTTCTCAGCCGCAGGTTCCTCGATCCGGTCGCCATCCGCGATGCCGAACTCCGTTGTGAAACTAAACTTCGATCCCTTACCGAATTCACTTTCGACCCAGATTCGGCCGCCCATCATCTCGACGAGTCGAGCGGAGATCGTCAGCCCAAGCCCCGTGCCCCCGTACCGACGTGTGATTGACTCATCGGCTTGCGTGAACGAGTCGAAGATTGCGTCCATCTTATCCTGCGGTACCCCGATTCCCGAATCGGCGACAGTAAATCGAAGTGACACCGTAGAATCCGTGTCTCCTTCGAATGCGACGTGGACGTGCACCTGTCCGCCTGGCGTGAACTTGATAGCGTTGTTCAGCAAATTTACCAGCACCTGCCGCAGCCGGGCGGAATCACCAATTACGCCCCTCGGCACGCCATCGCCGGTCGTGAAGTCGATCTCGATCGACTTCGCCCGGGCGGCCAGCTTGAACCTATTTATGGTGTTCGTCACGAAGTCGAACAGGTCGAACGCCACCGGGTCGAGCGTCAGCTTTTCGGCCTCGATCCTGGAGAAGTCGAGGAGATCGTCCAGCAGACCGAGCAGTGACTCCGCGGAGTCCTTGACGATGTCGAGGTATTCGCGCTGCTCTTCGGTAAGTTCCGTGTCGAGCGTGAGCTCGGCCATGCCGATGATCGCGTTCATCGGAGTCCGGATCTCGTGACTCATCCGGGCGACGAACGCGCTCTTTGCAGCGTTGGCTTCCTCTGCCGCCTCTTTGGCGCGCTGCAGCTCCCGTTGAACGTCCTTGTGTTCGGTGATGTCCTCGGATATCCCAAGGAGGTAGCGTGGCACCCCGTCATCATCGAGGATCGGGATCTTTTTCGTGTGAAGAAAACGGAGCCCGTGCGTGCGCGTTTGAATCGGCTCCTCGGGGATGTCGACGGGTGTCTTGCCCTTCAGGACGTCGCGGTCCTTGCTG
>JAPUJU010000318.1 GCA_027296025.1 bacterium | reverse complement strand
CGGCGATGACTCCTGGAAGTATTCCGTCATGTTCGGCCTCGGGGCCAAATCCTACATCAACGAGCGGATTGGACTTCGCGCGGCCGCGCGTCTCCCGTTCACGTTCCTGAACGGCGGCGTGGGCGTGTCGATTGGACCCGGCGGCGTCTCCCCGGCCGCGGGAGGCACGGGAATATGGGCGTTCGATCTGTCGCTGGGTCTCATCATCGCCATCTAATTCCGGTTCGAATACAGAAACACAAACTCTCCGGCCGATACGGTCGGGGAGTTTGCTTTTTTCTGGCGACAAGTGCTACTCGAAATCGATTTCTGTCAATAGCGGCCGTTCGACCGGTTCACTGGCAACCTCGGACAAGTCGTCTTCGAACGAAAGATCGTTTTTGCCGTCGAAAACATAGTCCAAGGCACGGGCCGCGCGATCGGCTCGTTCGCTCACGGAATCGTCGGGTCTCGACGCATGCACGATCTGCACGACGCGTTGTCTCATGGTCTCCTCACGGGCCTGATACCGATTCAGCATTTCGTTCAACGCCTCTGCCACCGACTGGTGATCGTCTCCGGATCTGACCGTAAAACGGCTCCTGAATTCGCCGGCATCCAGACCCTCGACGAAACGCGTCAACCGATAGACCGGACCGGCGAACCGGCGAACGCGGCGAAGAGCTAAGAATACCCACGCGGTGGCAAAACCTACGACGCAGAGGCAAAACGTCAATGCGGCGAAGTCCATCTTATCGCGGATGACTCCGCTAACGTACGCCGGCTCACCGTCCATGAGGATGTGAATCGCCTGCAGTAACGGAACGAACGGAAATGCTAGAACAAGCGCCATCGCACAGATGACGATGACACGTGATATCGCGATCCGGTATTGTGCTCGTTTGTCCAGCACAAGGTGGTTGTTGCGGTCGTGTCGAAACATTGCTGGCACCTGGTGGAACACCCGCACAACTCGTACGAGACCTAGTGGTATGGTCAATCGTACACATGATAACGGCCGGCTCGGGAGCATGCGCGCGTTGGGTTGTTTACATGGTGTTTACGCTTTACCTGCATGCAACCAACATGCCACGCAACAACCGGGAACTCCGCACCGGAATGCGGTGCGATGCAGCCCGATTTCTCTTCCAAAAAACCATACGGCCGTCTACAATTGCGATTCATGCGCTACGGATTCGTCATCGACCATACGCGGTGTATCGGCTGTCATGCCTGTACCGTGGCCTGCAAAGAAGAGCACAACGTTCCCATCGGTGTGAATCGTACGTGGGTGAAGTACATCGAAAAGGGGACGTTCCCGGACTCCAGCCGCCACTTCGGTGTTCTCCGATGCAATCACTGCGACGATGCTCCCTGCATCGAAATCTGTCCGACTGTTGCACTTTTCAAGCGTGACGACGGCATCGTCGACTTCGATAACACTCTCTGCATAGGCTGCAAAGCGTGCATGCAGGCATGTCCGTATGACGCACTCTACATCGACCCGGACGAAAACACGGCTGCCAAGTGCAATTTCTGCACGCATCGTGTCGAGACCGGTATGCAACCCGCCTGTGAGGTCGTGTGTCCCGTAGAGGCAATTATTTCGGGGGATCTGGATGATCCCGCGAGCCGGATCAGCACCATCGTTGCAAATGAGAACGTAACCGTTCGCAAGCCCGAAAAGAAAACCGAGCCCAAACTGTTCTACGTCGGGGTCGACCCGGATGTACTCGAGCCCGCGCGTCAGCGGACCGCGAGCACCTATATGTCCGCGGAAAGGCACCCGGACGAACATCCCCACGCGGACGCGACGAGGCCCGCCGCCAGGGAGGCTGGCGACCCCCTGGTCGTCTACGATGCGCCGCACCCGACGCCATGGGGCTGGATGATCGGCGCGTACCTGTGGACGAAGTCCATCGGCGCCGGCGCTCTCATGATCCCGGCACTGCTGATCGCAATCGGATATGCCGCGGAGGAGACGCTTTTTCGTACGGCGGCTCCTCTGATGGCGTTGGGGTTTACAGGTGTGACAACGTTTCTTCTCGTTGCCGACTTGAAGCGTCCCGAACGATTCCTGTTCCTGTTGTTCAAACCTAACCTGCGTTCCTGGCTCGTCATCGGCGGGTACATTTTGATTCTCTACTCGATCTTCTCCGGCGTGTGGTTTCTCATCGGTCTTACTGGTAGTGCCCCGCCCGGCGTCATGCGAATTCTCGCTGGCGTCATCGGCGTCGCCACCGCGTGTTACAGCGCGTTCCTTTTCGCACAGGCAAAGGCGCGAGATCTGTGGCAGAGCCGGGCGTTTTTCTGGCACCTCATCCTGCAGGCGTTCGTTGCCGGCGGCGCCGCACTGATGATCGCGGGAGTTGTCATTGGTGTGGAGGACCGGACTCTCTATGGCGTTCGAAACACCGTGGGCATTGCCCTTGTCGTGAGCCTGATCCTGACGCTGTCGGAGATCGCGATGCCGATGAGCCGAGATGCCCGGCGCGCCCACGAGCTCATGATCCGGGGCCCATTGCGAAAGAGGTTCTGGGGCTATGCTATTGCGCTGGGCACGGTCGCTCCCCTGCTCATCCTCCTGTGGGCAAGTTCGCAGATCGAACCGTCGTGGCAGCTGTACGTGTCGGCGTCCCTGCTCGCGTGGCTCGGCGTGTGGGTATCGGAGAGTTTATGGGTGGAAGCCGGTCAGGCGGTACCGCTGAGCTGACGACGAACGGGGAAAACACCTTGGATACGAAATCAAACAATAAAATGACCGGCGCACCGCTCAGCCCGCATGCCGAGAGGCTGGATGCGCCCGCTGGAGGCCTGGCGAGCTTTCCTCCCCCCGACCGATGGGACGACTGGGTCGAATACGATCCGTCCGTGTGGCCTGCGAAAAAGGTCGCCCGGAACCACCGTCTGATCCCGACGATTTGTTTCAACTGCGAAGCAGGCTGCGGGCTCCTCGCGTACGTTGACAAGGACACGCACACCATTCGAAAATTCGAAGGCAACCCGGCACACCCGGGCAGCCGCGGACGCCTTTGTGCCAAGGGGCCGGCTACAATCAATCAGGTGGAGGATACGGAGCGTATCCGTTACCCGTTGAAACGCGCCGGCAAACGAGGCGAAGGGCGATGGGAAAGAACAACCTGGGACGAAGCGCTCGACGACATTGCCCAACGAATCCGAACCGCTATGAAGGAAGATCGCCGGGACGAGATCATGTATCACGTCGGCCGGCCCGGCCACGAGTTACTCTATCATCAGCGCATCATGCACGCGTGGGGACTTGACGCGCACAACAGTCACACAAACGTGTGTTCGGCCGGCGCGCGCATCGGGTACGCACTGTGGTCTGGCATTGACCGGCCGTCTCCGGATTACGCCAACGCGAAGTTCATTCTATTATTGAGCGCGCACCTGGAAACGGGGCACTACTTTAACCCCCACGCGCAGCGGATCATCGAGGCGAAGGAACGCGGCGCAAAGATTTGCGTCATCGATACACGCCTTTCCAACACCGCCTCCAGAGCGGACTACTGGCTGTCGACCTGGCCCGGATCGGAGGCGGCGGTGCTGCTCGCCATGTGCCACGTGATCCTGAAGGAAGGCTACTATAATAAGGAGTTCATGCGCCGGTGGGTGAACTGGGACGAGTTCCTCCGCGCAGAGCATCCCGATCGGAACGTGGACTTCGATACGTTTCTCGACGTACTGAAGGAGATGTACGAATCATATACGCCGGAATTTGCCGCAGCGGAATCGGGCGCCGCCGCCGAACAGATCACCGAGGTTGCGCGCGAAATAGGCCGCGCGGGCACCGCCCTCGCCTCTAACGTCTGGCGCAACGCGGCTGCCGGAAATCTCGGAGGGTGGGAAGTCGCTCGGGCACTACAACTCCTTTCCGTCTTGACGGGTGCGATCGCCACGCCGGGCGGCACGACGCCCAACGTGTGGAACAAGTTCATCCCGCAACCACCCATGATGCCGCCTGCCCCGTCACAGTGGAACGAACTCATGTACCCACCGGAGTATCCACTGGCGTTTTTCGAGATGAGCTTTCTCCTTCCCCACTTTCTGAAAGAAGGCCGTGGCAAGCTCGCCGTGTATTTCACGCGCGTGTACAACCCGGTGTGGACGAACCCGGACGGGATGAGCTGGATCGAGATGCTCAGCGACGAACGCCAGGTCGAACAGCATGTCTGCCTCACACCGACGTGGAGCGAGACCGCCCACTTCGCCGACTACGTTCTTCCGATGGGCCATGCGCCGGAGCGCCACGACCTGATGAGCCAGGAAACGCACTCCGCGCGCTGGATCGGTTTCAGGCAACCGGTGATGCGAGTCGATCTCGAGCGCCGGGGAAAGACGTTCGAGACGACCTGGGAGGCACATCGCGAAGCGGGGATCGGCGAAGTGTGGGAGGAAGACGAGTTCTGGATCGAGCTGTCGTGGCGAATCGATCCCGACGGATCGATGGGAATTCGCAAGTTTTTCGAGTCACCGTACCGTCCCGGCGAGAAGCTCACGATATCAGAGTACTACCAGTGGATTTTCGAAAACAGCGTACCCGGTCTACCCGCGGCGGCCGAGAAAGAAGGTCTGAGTCCCCTCGCGTACATGCGCAAGTACGGTGCGTATTTGATCGAAGAGGACGTTTATCGGGGCCACGAATCGGCATTGAGCGATGCGGCCCCCGAAGAGGTCGATCCGCACACAGGCGTCATTCGAAAGGACGGGAAGGCGGTCGGAGTGGAGATCGACGGTAAACCGCTCGTCGGCTTTCCGACACCGTCCCGTAAGCTTGAATTTTTCTCAAAGACACTCAAGGAATGGAAATGGGCGGAGCACGCCACACCCGGATATATCAAGAGCCACGTGCATCGAGAACGCATCGATGCATCACGGAACGAGATGTTGCTGCTGCCGACGTTCCGACTTCCGACACTGATCCACAGCCGTTCGGGAAACGCGAAATCACTGGTTGAAATTTCTCACAAAAACCCCGTGTGGATGCACCC
>JAPUJU010000317.1 GCA_027296025.1 bacterium | reverse complement strand
CGTCATCCATGGGATGCATTTCCAGTCCGGCGACGCGTACGAGGAAGCGCGGGCCATAGAACTTGTCATGCTGGTCGTGGTTCCGCAACACCTGACAAACGTCCTGACACAGGAAGCATTCGATGCACTTCCGGAATTCCTGAACGCGGTCGATGTCATCCTGGTAGTAGATAAAGTCGGCGTCCTTCCTCGGGCTGAACGCTTTGATCTTCTTGTTGACCTCGTAGTTCCACGAGACGTCCGCGACGAGATCCCTCACGTGAGGAAACGTCTTAATGGGATGGACGGTGATCGGCTCACGCGGATCGTAGTCATCGAGTCGGGCCTTGCACATCAGCTTCGGTGCGCCGTTTACCTCGGCGCTGCAGGAACCGCATTTCGCCGCTTTGCAGTTCCAACGGACGCTGAGATCGGGGGCCTGGTGCGCCTGGACGTGAAGGACGGCGTCGAGCACGACCCAACCCGTCTCAATGGGCACGGTGTACTCCACCTCGCGTGCACCATCGCCTTCCCCGCGCAAAATGCGCAACCTGACCTGTTCACTCATCGTGCTTCCTTACTTCTGTATCTTCTTTTCCACAAGCGCCCGGTATTCGTCCGGCATGATCGCCCTGTTTTCCGTCTTTACCGTCAGCTCGCCCGACTCATTGCAGCTCGAAACGCTCGTCAGATTCTGCCACTTCCCGACGTCCGTATCCGGAAAGTCCAGCCGTGTGTGGGCTCCTCGACTCTCTTCACGCTGCAGCGCGCACCGCGCAACAACTTCGGCAACGCGCAGCATGTTGTGCAGGTCGTAGCTGAGGTGCCAGCCGGGATTGTAAATACGCGAACCCTCGACACGCACCTTCGAGGCACGTTCATTCAATTCCAGAAAGCGCGCGACCGCCGCCTTCAGGTCGTCGGCAATCCGCATGATCCCGACCTGGCTCGACATCATGTCCTGCAGGTCGAACTGGACGTCGTACGGCGTCTCCTTGCCGTCGCTCTCGAACGGCGCGAGCAACGCTTTCACACCGGAGTCTACCTGTTTCTCGTCAATCGATATCGCCTCGGGGTAAGACTCCACGAATTCGACAGCGCCTTTGCCGGCGCGTTTTCCGAACACGAGCAGGTCGGAGAGCGAGTTGCCGCCGAGCCGGTTCCCACCGTGCATTCCGCCGACGACCTCGCCGCAGGCAAAGAGCCCGGGCACCGTGCTCATGGCCGTCTCCGCATCGACTTTCACACCGCCCATCACGTAGTGCATCGTCGGACCGATTTCCATCGGCGCTTTTGTGATGTCGACATCCGCGAGGTCCTTGAACTGGTGATACATACTGGGGAGCTTGCGGACGATGTAGTCGGCGGGCCGGTGCGAAATGTCCAACCACACGCCGCCGTGTTCGGTGCCCCGCCCCTCCTTCACTTCATTGTAGATAGCTTTCGAGACAATATCGCGTGTCGAAAGTTCCATCCGTTCCGCATCGTAGTTCTCCATGAAACGTCCGCCTTCTGCGTTCCGAAGAATCCCGCCTTCTCCGCGAACCGCCTCGGTGACCAGAATTCCCTTTACCCCGGGCGGCCATACCATGCCGGTCGGATGAAACTGGACGAACTCCATATCGATCAGCTCGGCGCCCGCTTCCAAAGCCAGATTGTGTCCGTCGGCGGTGTATTCCCAGGAGTTCGACGTAACTTTGAACATTTTTCCGATCCCGCCGGTGCCGAGAATCGTCGCCTTCGCTTTGAAGACTGAAAACTTTCCCGTCTCGCGCTTATAGGCGAGCCCTCCGACAACACGGCCGTCGGATTTGAGCAGGTGGGTGACCGTCCATTCCATGAACACCTCGATGCCCTGATGAACACCGCGGTCCTGCAACGTACGGATCATCTCGAGCCCCGTACGATCGCCCACGTGAGCAAGCCGGTTGAACGTGTGACCGCCGAACGGCCGTTGGTGAATCTTTCCGTCCTTCGTACGATCGAAGACCGCTCCCCACCGCTCGAGTTCGCGAATCCTCTCCGGCGCTTCCTTTGCGAGAATCTCCGCCATGCGCCAGTTGTTCATCCACTTGCCGCCGAGGATCGTATCGCGAAAGTGCACTTCCCAGGTGTCTTTGCCGTCCATGTGTCCGAGCGACGCTGCCGCACCACCCTCCGCCATGACCGTATGTGCTTTGCCAAGCAGCGATTTGCAGATGATGCCGACGTTCACTCCGGCGGCGGATGCTTCGATCGCCGCACGGAGCCCCGCTCCGCCCGCGCCGACGACAAGCACGTCAAATTCCTGCGTTTCAGTTGTTTTCATGAAATGCGTCCCCTAGAGCGACGACCACGTGTTCAAATCCGGAATGATCCCGTGCGCGACGAGACGAATATACACGTCGGTGAGCCCGACCCAGACGAGGCTGAACCAGGCGAACCGTTTGTGGTGTTCGTTCCATTTTGACGTCTGTTTCCAGCCTGCGTGGCCCGTGCGACTCGCCGCCGTGCACGTAAAACAGTCGAGGCGGCCGCCGATAAAGTGCCGGATCGAGTGGCACGAAAGTGAATACATCATAAGCAGATGGGCATTGATCACCATGATGACCGAACCGACGCCGATGCCGATACTGCCCTCATACCAGAACGACCTGATCGCGCCGATCCAAAGGAAAACATTGAGAAAGAGCGCGGCAATCAGAAAAAACCGGTGAAAATTCATGAGAACGAATGGAAATTTCCCCTCGCCCGTGTAGCCCTTGCCTTCCTGGCCGGTCACGGCACAGGCAGGTGGGTTCATGAAAAATGCTTTGTAGTACGCCCCGCGATAGTAGTAACAGGTCGCGCGAAAACCGAGAGGCGCCCACAGAATCAGAAGGGCCGGAGAAAAGGGCCACCAATTGAATAGCAAGAGCGGCTCATAAAACGGAGAAAGGTACGGACCGTACTCGAAATGACTCTGCCAGAAAACCGCCGAAAGCGTGGAGTAGACTCCGAACGCACTGAGCCCGACGACAACGAGCAGCGGCTCGATCCACCAGTTGTCACGCCGGTCGGTGCTGAACCAGCCCGTTTTGCCGAGTGTCACGGGGTGCGACATGCCGTCCTCCTGATAACAATCCCTTCCTGGACACGTCTTTTCACACAGACAAATGGTTCGTGGGCCACTATCGTGTGAACGATTTCACGAGTCTACGAAAACGGCGTGTGGGATGCAACAGGGAATGAAAAAGCATTGTACGGGGGCGTACTACCCCGCAATCTCGACGGGAAACGTAACGCGTCGCCCGAATACGTCGACTACTCCGACCAGAGCCCGTGTCCCCGTCTTGCCCGTATGGCCGTTCGCTCGATCCGACACCGTCACCAGCGGTACGCCGGCCTTCCGCACGGAGTACCATTGACCGCGAAAGGCACCATCGTTCGAGGGATTGAAATCGACGCCCCACGTGTCAACGAAATCGAGTCCGCTCTGCACCGCACACGCTTCGAGGTCTGCCCGCTCGCGCTCAGGGATTCCCTCGAGAGAGGGTGCGAAGCCGGTCAACTCGATATCCACCCCGCCGTCCGGTCGGCGGCGACGGACTCGCGCATCGGCAACGCCGGCCAGAGTCTGCGAATCGAGCGCTTCGTACATCTTCACCGTCCGCATATCCAACCCGGTATCGGTCGCGGAGCTGCGTTGGCCGAGCAAACGTTTTCGCGTGGTGTGAACGGCGAGCCGGCTCGCGTCGGCGAGGATCCAGCGGCGCCCCAGCTGCTCGGCGACGACGCCGGTCGTTCCACTTCCGCAGAAGAAGTCGGCAACGAGGCTCTCTTCGTTCGATGAGGCCCGGATGATCCGCTCGAGCAGCGCCTCCGGTTTCTGGGTCGGGAAGTTGACTCTTTCCGGCTGGTTTCCGCGCAGCGCCGGAATGTCGAACACGTCGCGGCAATTAACGTTGGTGTAGTGCCCCGCGCTGTCTTCGAGGATCTCTACGTTAGAGAATCCGTACTTGTGCTTCACGTAGGACTTTTCTTTCTGTGGGTTCCAGATGGCATGCCTGCGCGACTTCACATAGTAGTGGATCGTATCGTGTTTTCTCCCAAACCCAAGCTTCTCGGGAAGGCCACCCGTTTTGTAGAACCAGATGATCTCGTTCACATGGTTGCGAGGGCCGAAAATCTCGTCGAGCATGTTTCGCAGGAGCCCGGTCGTCCGATAATCACAATGTACGTAAAGACTTCCCTCGTCACTGAGCAGATCGCGCATGATCACGAGCCGTTCGTACATCATCTGCGCATACGAACCAGCACCCGTCCCCCACACGTCCCGGTACGCCAGGGTCGGAACCTCCTTCCGCCGATCTCCGTGGCCGAGCGTAATACGCACTCGGAAATCCGTTCCGATATCAAACGGTGGATCGGCGTAGATGAGATCGATCTTGCCCGACCCCTCGCCCGGCAGCGACGCCATCACCGCTTTGTTGTCGCCCAGCAGGAGCTGGTTTGCGCCTTTCCTGTCATTCCTGCCGGGGATTGTCTCTACGTGATCGAATCGAGTCGTAACAACTTCGTCGACGTCGCGGCGCTTGCCTGAGGAGTCATACTTGCCCTCCCACACAAATTCGGCCACCGGCCGTTTGCGGTGCGTCGTGGAATGGCGATCACGGGGCGTTTGTTGTGGCATGATGGTTCCGTCGAGTCCGGGCCCGAGCCTGCGGGCGCACGACGAAGATTGTATGCGACCGCCTCGTGTGACACCAGGCATTCCCGAACGCCCGGCACATGTGATAAAATCCGGAAAGTAGGCGTCCTGAGGGCCAAGGAGGTAGACAATGATCGGCGTCATCGGATCTGGAACGTGTGACGAGAAGGTCAAGGAACTCGCGTACGAGGTCGGCCGGGGGATCGCGCGCGCGGAGCGAACACTGATCTGTGGAGGACTGGGCGGTGTCATGGAGAGCGCGTGTCAGGGAGCGCATGAGTCTGGCGGGACCACGATCGGGATTCTTCCAGGAACATCGCCCGATCAGGCAAATCCGTTTCTGACACACGCCATCGTGACCGGGCTTGGCATCGCGCGAAACGTGATTATTGTTCGTTCATCACAGGTCCTGATCGCCATTCACGGTGGGCCAGGCACGCTGTCCGAGATCGCATACGCCCTTCAGCTGGGTGTCCCGGTCGTGAGCCTCAAAAGTTTTGACGTCTCGAGCGAATTGATACAGGTTCAAACGTCGGCTGAGGCCGTTGACGCCACCGTGACGTTACTCCGATGACCGCCGGTGCGCGAGAGAGAACATGATCGTTACGTACCCGAATGACTTCAGCAAGCTCGCTTAAAG
>JAPUJU010000316.1 GCA_027296025.1 bacterium | reverse complement strand
CCTGTTTCGGCAGGTTGACGCCCGCGTCGGTGGGGAAGGACAGCACGACGGGCCACTGGGAACTGATGGGATGCGCTGTTGAGCGTCCTTTCGCCACGTATCCGGACGGTTTTCCCGAGGAAATCGTGTCAGCGTTCGAGTCGGCGGCCGGTGTTCGGGTGCTGGGGAACACCGCGGCCAGTGGGACGCAGATAATCGCCGAACTGGGCGGCAGGCATCTGCAGTCGCGGCGGCCGATACTCTACACGTCGCAGGACAGCGTTTTTCAGATTGCCGCGCATAAAGACATCGTGCCACTCGAGGATCTCTTCGCGTTTTGCCGGACTGCCCGCCTGATTTTGAATGACTACAATGTTGCGCGCGTGATTGCACGCCCGTTCGAAGGCGAAGTGGGCGGATTTTACCGGACGAGTGAACGGCGGGACTTCTCGATGGTAGCGCCCGGCAAGACCGTGCTCGATGGGCTGGAAACAGCCGGGGAAAAGGTGCTCACAATCGGCAAGATAGACGACCTCTTCTCTGGCCGGGGCATCACACGCGCCGTGCACACGCGGGATAACCGGGAGGGAATGAAAGCCACGCTCGATGCACTTCAAGAGGAAAACTGGTCCTTTGTATTCACGAACCTCGTTGACTTCGATACGATGTGGGGACATCGCAATGATGCAAGGGCCTATGCGCTGGGCCTCGAAGAGTTCGACTCGTACCTTGTCGACCTGATGAAAACCCTCGATGAGGGGTCACTGCTCATCATAACGTCCGACCATGGCAATGATCCTACGACCGCCTCTACAGGGCACAGCCGCGAGTACGTTCCGTTGATTGCATACTGTTCAGGCATGACGAGGGGTACGAATCTCGGAACCCGACGAACCCTCTCAGACGTCGGCCGGACGATTGTCGACAACTTCGAGATCGGCGGCAGTTTTCCAGGCGAGAGTTTTCTGCAAGCCGTCGACGGAGCGAGAGGATGACGGGGGCAAAGTCCTGGGATAAGAACCTGGCCGGTTACATCGACCATACGACGCTCTCTCCGACGACCACCGATGCGGATGTTCAGCTCGTATGTGAAGAAGCGGCGCATTACGGTTTCGCCGCGGTCGTTGTTCCGCCGGTCTATGTATTGCCCGCCGTGAATGCGCTCACCGCGTTGAATGTTTCAACTCCGGTGTGTTCCGTCGTGTCGTTTCCTCTCGGGTTTCACAGTGCACCGGCAAAAGTTGATGAAGCAAAACGGATCATCGACTCGGGCGCGACTGAGGTTGACATGATGATGAACGTCGGAGCTTTTCTCGCTGGGTATCATATGGCCGTGCGAGCCGAAGTCGAGTCCGTTGTCGGTGCCTGCAAAGGCCGGGCGCTCGTCAAGCTGATCATCGAAACGGCGTACCTCGACGAGCCGGGTATCGTCGCTGCAACGAAAATCGGTGTCGAGTCCGGAGTTGACTTCGTCAAGACATCGACGGGATTCGCGCCACGGGGCGCGAGCGAGAACGACGTGACTCTTATCAAATCGGCGTGCAGCGATCGGGTCGGGATCAAGGCGGCGGGAGGGATTCGGGATCGGCAGTGTGCCCGCAGGCTGATCGAGGCGGGTGCTGCGCGCCTCGGCTGCAGCGCGTCGGTCCAGGTGGTGTCACTTGAGGGGTCCTAGCGGTCTCCCCACCCGTTGTTGTTATACTCGTTGTAGCCCGGCATTGCTTCCATGAAGCCGGCTTCGCGATCGCAGTGGCGTCGCGGCTCCGTTCCCTCGATAAAAACTTCACGCCGGACACGCGTGCACGTTGGCAGCGTCAGCAGCCCGGAGTCCTCGCAGACGACCCTGTGAACGATACCTTCCGGCTCGTCAAACGCGTCGCCAGGATGATCGCGGTAGTGCGCTTTCATGACTTCGGTCCACGTCGGCAACGACGCTCGTGCACCGGTCATTCCACGGCCCAGGAACACCTTTTCGTCGAAGCCTGTCCAGACGCCGACGACGATCTCCGGTGTGTATCCCACGAACCACGCATCCGTGTAGTCGTCGGTCGTGCCCGTCTTACCGGCAACCGGCTCGTTGAAACCCATGAGCCGCGCTCCACGGCCGGTGCCTTCGTTCATGACGCTTTCCAGCATGTTCGTAATCATGAATGCCGTCTGCGGATCGATGGCCTCTTCGCGGTAGACGCGGTTTTCTTCTACCATTTTGCCGTTACGATCCACGACGTACCGAACGGCGATCGGTTCGGCGCGGATCCCTCCGGCAGCCAACGTACCGTATGCGCTCGTCAGTTCGAGCAGCGTCACTTCGGAAGTACCGAGGGCCAGCGAGTAGACACTTCGAAGCCGGCTCTTGATTCCAAGTTTGTGCGCGTAGTTGATCGCCGACTCGGGGCCCAGCGAAAGGAGCACGCGCACCGCGGGAACGTTGATTGATTTCTTCAGCGCGTACCGGAGCGTCACCTCACCAGCAAACTTCTCCGAGAAATTGCGCGGCTTCCATACATCACCGTTTGGAAGGTCCAGCACGATCGGCGCGTCGAGCACCACGTCTGCCGGCGTGTACCCGTTCTGCAACGCTGAGACATAAATGAAGGGCTTGAAGGCGCTACCCGGCTGACGTTTTGCCTGAGTGGCACGGTTGAACTTGCTGTGTCGAAAGTTCCGGCCGCCGACCATGACGCGGATGTAACCCGTTAGTGGATCCAGCACGACAATCGCAGATTGAATATAAGCAGGTCGGTTCGAATACCCTGCGTCCAGGCTGTCCTCGAAGGCGCGTCTTGTGTTCTCATAATGGCGACTCGTTTCGATCCTGATCATGTGTGTTTCCATGCTGTCCTCCGAAACGTGCTGCAGGTAGGGGTCCAGCGTGGTGTACACCTGAAGACCGTCGTGGTATATACGGTCCGCGCCGTACTTGTTTTCGAGATACTGGCGAACGTATTCCAAAAAGTAGGCTGCATACGGGCCTCTCGCAACAGCCTTTGCAACGATGACCGGGGTCGCAGACACCGAGTCTGCCTGCTCTCTTGTCAGCTTGCCGGCGTCGGCCATCGATTTCAGAACCAGCCGCCGCCGCTGCATCGCTCGCTCGAGATGATGATGGGGCGAATAGTCGCGAGGGTTCTTGGGCAGCCCCGCGAGAATGGCGGCTTCTCCGATATCGAGCTCTTTGACACCCTTGTCAAAAAATTCCCGGGACGCAGCTTCCACTCCGTATGCACCCGAGCCGAAATAGATCTGGTTCAGGTACATTTCCAGGATCTCATCCTTCGAGTATGCCCGCTCGATCTTCAAGGCGAGGATGCCTTCCTTCATTTTTCGGCTGATTGACACGTCGAACATGACGAAGAGGTTCCGCGCGAGTTGCTGCGTGATCGTGCTCGCGCCCTGGACAATCTTGCCGGCGCTGATGTTCTTGACCAGCGCGCGCACGACGCCGAAAATATCGATTCCCCAGTGCGAGTAGAATTTTCTGTCTTCGACCGCGATGATCGCGTCGACGAGGTGTGTCGGCATATCTTCCAGAGGGATCAGAACCCGGTTCTGATCGAAGAGCTCCCCGATCAGAGTGCTGTCCATCGCGAACACCTGGGTCTTGACCGACGGTTCGAAACTCTCCAGGCGGGCCGTGCTCGGAAGGTCCCTGGCAAAGAAATGGTACACGCCGACGCAGCTACCGAGCAGGAAGACACCGATGATCAGCGATATTTTCAGCGTCGTCGACAGGGTCTTCTGGTTCTCTCGTCCGCTGCTCAACGGTATATCAGGTTCGGGTCTGTCCATAGTCAGTGAAGGGCGGAAACGTACGGACCCAGTTTCGAGCCGTACAGAAGATAATATGCCTTCTCAAGGAGCGTCGAAATGATAATTTAGCAAATATGGCACCAATCATTGACGCGGTAAACCGGAAAACTTTACTTGCCGGACCCCGTCTGCTATGATTGGCCTAACCATTTTCATGAAAGCCAGTTACTTGATTAAA
>JAPUJU010000315.1 GCA_027296025.1 bacterium | reverse complement strand
AACTGCGACTTTTCAAACGAATCGGTCGTCATCCCCCACCCTTCGAGCACTTCGTAGTGCGGTCTGCATTTCTCGAGCGAGCGGCAGTCGGTCGGAAAATAGTCGATTCGCTTCTTGCCGCGCCGATACGAGGTACACACTTTGATCTCGGAAAATGTGTCGAGAACGTCCAGCTTGGTCAGCGCGATATCGGTGATGCCGTTCAATTTGACCGCCGTTCGCGCCGCGACGGCATCGAACCAGCCGCAACGCCGCGGTCGTCCAGTCGTCGTACCGAACTCGTTCCCGATTCTGGCCAGTTTCTTTCCACCCGCGCCCCGGTCCTCCGTCGGGAAGGGTCCGTTTCCTACACGCGTACAGTATGCCTTGAAAATCCCGACCACGCGATCGATCGACGTCGGCGGCAGCCCTGTCCCCACCTGCGCACCCCCGGCTGAAGGATGACTCGACGTCACGAACGGATAGGTTCCGTGGTCTATATCGAGCAACACACCTTGTGCGCCCTCGCAAAGGATCCGTTTGCCCCGGTCGATAGCGTCCCACAAAACAACGCGCGTATCCGTAATCAACGGAGAGAGTTTCCGGCGAACCACGAGCAGCGCGTCGATCGTTTTCGCGACCGGCACCGATGCAAAACCGTGACGCTTCAAGTCTCGATTCGCCTCGCGAATCCGCTTCGCCATCAGGTCCTGAAACTCACCCCGCGGGCGACCCATGTCGCTCATGCGAACGCCCCGGCGCCCGATCTTATCGACGTACGCCGGCGTGATGCCTTTCTTTGTGGTTCCGATCGACGACTTTCCCAGCCGCTCTTCGGATCCGCGATCCATCTGAATGTGGTACGGCAGAACGAGGTGGGCCTGATCGCTGATCAACATGCGATCCATCAGGGCAAACCCGCGTTTGGTTACACTGTCGATCTCGTCCGCCAGCGCGATCGGATCGATGACCATGCCGCCACCGAGTATCGACGTGACGTGCGGATACAAGACACCCGAAGGGAGCAAGTGAAAAGCAAACTTCTCCCCGTCAGCGACAACGGTGTGCCCCGCGTTGGCGCCGCCCTGGTAACGGACGACAAAGTCTGCGTCCCGGGCCAGGTAGTCGATGACTTTGGCTTTGCCTTCGTCACCCCACTGGCCACCGATAATCAACGAAACTGGCATATTTTCAGGAATAAAAAAACTACTGCGCGAGTGACGGGCACAAAAACAACCGCCTCGAATGGCGGTTGGAAGTCCGTCGGTCAGCCCTATGTATATACCCGTGGCGGGTGGAAATCAAGGAAATTGCGGGTGAGGATCAAGGTCATATGCGTCTTCGTATTCTTCCAGCTCGAATTGAATCTGCTGGCGGAAAACGTCCTTGATGGCACCCCAGGTCTGCCGGGTCAGAGCGATCGCACAATCCGACCCGTTACCGGGGTTGCTGATCTCGAGAGGTTCGGATTGGAAATCGAAAACGCCGTCGCCGTCCCGGTCCCCCAGCTCGAAGCCATTGTCACACCGGTCGCCGTCCGAATTCTTCTCTGCGAGCACGCGGTCCCACACGTTGTCGTTCGCCTGGAAGTCCCGGCCGAAGCTGTTCAGGGACGATGCGGCTCCGGTGGGATTCACTACCGTGTGGCAGAGAAGGCACCTAAACTTATTGAACGCAGGGAGTTGCTGCATCGACGCGTCCGAACTCCCCGCCGGCGTGGGAGCAAGCAGAAGTACCACGGGGAGCAGGAGCAGGGCTCCTGCCATGGTTCCGAATAGCAGCTTATGCATCTGATGATACTGCATACAGTTCAACGAGCTTAGTATAACCCCAAAGCAAGAAGGCGTCAAGTTTACGCAATCGTGTTGACCGCATCCCGAATTTCCCCCGTAAGCAACGCGTTTGCAACGTTTTTCGATACATCCACCGCGACGCGAATCTGGGCCTCCCGGGTGGCGGCTCCCAGATGCGGCGTGAACACGGAGCGCTCGTGCTTGAAGAGCGGGTGTTTTCCCGGCGGCTCCGTCTCGAAAACATCCATGCCGACACCCGCCACCTGCCCCGAATCGAGGGCCTCCTTCAACGCTTTCTCGTCCACAACACCGCCTCGCGAGCAGTTCACAAGGAAGGTGCCTTTGCGCATTCGGGCGATCTCGTCCGCGCCGATCAACCCGCGCGTGTCGGAGCCCAGCGGCACGTGAATTGTTATGAAATCGCTATTTTCAAGCAACACATCGAGTTCCCTGAACTCAACTCCCATCGCCTCCACCACTTCCCTCCGGATAAACGGATCCGACGCGATGACCCGCATATTAAATGCAAGCATACGCCGCGCCACCTCCCGGCCCACCCGGCCAAGCCCGACGACACCGAGGGTCTTCCCACTCAGTTCTACCCCTTTGAGGTCGCCACGCTCCCAGCGACCGGCGCGCAGTGAGCGGTCCGCCTGAGGCACGCGCCGCGCGAGCGCCATCATTACGGCGATCGTATGCTCGGCCGTCGACACCGTATTTCCCCCCGGTGAGTTCATGACGATGATGGCGCGCTTCGACGCCGCCTCCACATCGATGTTGTCGACGCCGACGCCCGCGCGACCGATGAACTTGAGCGATGCGCCCACCTCGATGAGATCGGCCGTCAGCTTCGTCGGGCTCCGAATAATGATCGCATGAAAATCCGGGAGCACCTTCGCGAGTTCTTTGGCTTCGAGCGTTCCAGTTGCGGTGGCCTCGATGTCCGCGTGTTCCGCGAACACATCGAGAGCCTCCTGTGCAATGTTGTCCGTCAAGAGAACCTTGTGCATATGCCTCCCGGCTTAGTCTTCTGCGAACGAGCGCAGCAGCGCTTCGATGCCCTGGCCGGGCGTGTCGCTGAGTCCGAGATCAACGAGCGTTCCTTCCAGCGCTGAAATCATCGTGTACATGTCCGTTTCGTGATAGTAGCCGAGATGTCCGAGACGGATGATCTTACCTTTGACGGGCCCCTGACCTCCGGCGATGCGCACTCCGTACCTCTCGACCATGTGATTCCGGATCTTGTCCGCCGTTCCGTCGGGCGGCACGGCCGCCGTCGTCGCGTTGCACGGCATCGCCGAAAAGAGTTTCAGGCCGAGCGCTTTGACGGCTGCACGAGTCGCCTTGGCATTGCGCGTGTGCCGCCGGATGACATTTTCCAGGCCTTCCTCCTTGATCATGCGAAGCGCTTCGTTCAGCGCGATGATCACGGTGTGCGCCGGCGTGTATGGCGTATCGTTTTTCTCCAGAGCCTTGACGGCCTTGATCAGGTCGAAGTAGTAGACCGGATGTCTTCCCGCCTCCATCCGCTCGCGCGCATTCTCGGAAAGCGATATGAACGAGAGCCCCGGAGGCGTCATGAAGCCCTTCTGCGAACCGCCGATCACCGCGTCAAGACCCCAGTCGTCCGTCTGCACGTTCTGAGCACAAAGACTCGTGATCCCGTCAACGGCGATCAACGCCCCTTTTTCGTGCGCGATGCGTGCAATCGTCTTGACGTCCTGGAGAACTCCCGTCGATGTTTCGCAGTGTGTTACGAAAACGATTCCGACACCGGAATTTTCATCGAACGCTTTTGCGACCTGATCTGGATCGATGGGGTCTCCCCACTCGGCTTTGAGCACGACGAGGTCGAGTCCGTAAGCCTCACCGAGTTCGCGCCAGCGCTCACTGAACTTTCCGACCTCGATAACGATCGCCTTCTCGCCGACCCGGGTGAGGTTGGCGACGGCCGCTTCCATCGCCCCGGAACCGGAGGCAGTCAGAATTACGACGGGGTCGCTCGTTCGGTAGACATATTTGAGATTCTCGGCCGCCTCGCGATGGATCTCGCGAAACTCCTTGGTACGGTGATGAATCAGCGGACGCGACATGGTCTCGAGAACCTGCCAGGGGACGGCGGTCGGTCCAGGCGTAAACAATTTTTCTGGTGGCATGGCCTCCCTCTTTCCTTCAATCGCACGGTGAACGCGCCAATTATAAGCTTCTCTCACTGGGTATTCAAAGGGAAAGAACGTCTTCGATCCACGCCCACGCCGCGC
>JAPUJU010000314.1 GCA_027296025.1 bacterium | reverse complement strand
CTGTTCTCTGATATCCGCCGCCACCCTGTCCACAGGTTCGACGCGCGACTTGATCGACTTCACTTCTTTGACCGTCACTTCCGAACGTTTCTTATCCTGCCAGAAGTCCGGCTCGTTCATCGACACCTCGAGTTCCCGAAGACGCTTCTTCAGGGTATCGACGTCAAAGAAACTCCTTGAGTTTGATAGTCTGCGCCTTCAGCGAGTCCGCGCGCGCCATGAGTTCATCGTGTTGTGCCACGTTGGTGACCTCCGTACTGACTATTCCGTAACACCGTCGACCAGCCGATCGACTTCCGTCAAAACTTCCTCGATGGGACGACTCGCGTCGACAACCACGTCGGCCGCATCCAGTCCCCCGTCGATATGGGTCTGTGCATCCAGTCTCGAGTGAATCGCCGCATCGCTCAAGCCGCCTGTTGACTGCAGCCGCCGCACGAGTTCTTCGCGTCCACATCGAAGCCCGATCATCAAATCGAAAGAAAACGGCAGCGGAACTTCCAGCAGTAGAGCGGCGTCTACGACAACAAGGTCCAGTCCAGCCTTTGTGTACGCCTCGAGCTGCGCGCGGCACCCTTCGATGATGGCCGGATGAATGATATCGTTCAGATCGGACAACGCCTCAGCGTCACCGAACACGATCCTGCCCAGCACGCCCCGGTCGATGTGTTTCCCATCGAATATCTCGTCGCCGAGCCGGGCGCGCAGCTTCTCCTTCACCGTGCCATTCGACTCGAGCACCTCGTGTGTGATGCGGTCCGCGTCGATGTGCCCGGCACCCCGCTTCTCGAGGTGCGCGGCGACCGTGCTCTTGCCGCTTCCGGATTTTCCTGCCAGACCGATGAGTGTCATCCACCCCCCTAATTATGCGCATCGAGCCAGTTTTGACCAGTACCCATGTCGACTTTCAGGCAGACGCTGAGCGGGACGGCGCTTTCCATCTCCGTCCGTACGAGTTCCCTTACCTCGTCGAGCTCCCCGCGCGGGACGTCGAACACAAGTTCATCGTGGACCTGCAGGATCATCATTGCATCGAGGCCACGTTCGCGGAGTTTGGTATCGATGCGAATCATGGCAACTTTGATGATATCTGCCGCAGTGCCTTGAATAGGCGTATTCACGGCGGTGCGCTCGGAAAAGGATCGCACCCGTCCATCCCGCCCGTCGATGTCCGGGAGCTGTCGCACGCGGCCGAGCAACGTGGTCACGGCCTTTTCCCTTCGGGCCTTGGCGATGGTCTCATCAATGAAGCGGCGTACCCCCGGGTATTTCGCGAAGTACTCGTCGATGAACTCTTTCGCCTCTTTCACGTCGATCCCGAGTTGCGTGGCCAGCCCCCGCGCACCCATGCCATACATAACTCCGAAGTTCACGGTTTTTGCCCGGGACCGCATCTCGTCGGTGACGTCTTCGGGCGACACACCCATGATCCGCGCCGCGGTGCGCCGGTGCACGTCCGCGCCTTCCTCGAATGCTCTGACCATTTCCACGTCCTGCGAGAGGTGCGCCATGATTCTGAGTTCGACCTGGGAGTAGTCGGCATCGAGCAGCAGATAGTCATCGTCTCGGGCCACAAAGGCTTTCCGGATTTCGCGTCCGAGCCGAGTGCGAATTGGAATGTTTTGAAGATTCGGATCCGAGCTGGAAAGACGGCCCGTACTCGTGACGGCCTGGTTAAAGGACGTATGCACCCTTCCCGTGCGTGGGTTCACCAGCCTTGGGAGGGCGTCGACGTATGTCCCTTTCAGCTTCGCGAGTGTCCGGTATTCGATGAGTGGAACGATTATCACGTGCTCTCGCGAGAGGCTTTTGAGAACCTCGACATCCGTCGAGTATCCGGTTTTCGTTTTGTGGGACGGTTTGAGCCCCAGCTTTCTGAAAAGAATATCCTGCAGACGGGACGTTGAGTTGATGTTGAAATGCTCGCCGGCCGCCTGATAGATCGTCTCCTCAAGTTTCGCAAGCCGATCCGTAAGATCGACTGAAAGTGTTTTGAGAAAATCGACATCCAGCGCTACCCCCTGCATCTCCATCTGTGTCAACACATCGCTGAGTGGCATTTCAACGTCGCGAAAAAGCTCGTTTACCTGCGAGGCCTCCAGCAAGGGATCGAAAAGGTTCTTCAGGCGAAGTGTATAGTCGGCGTCTTCGCACGCGTACTCCGTCGCCCGCTCCAGCGGCACGAAGCGGATGTCCTTTTCTTTTACGCGCGCGTCGAAAAGCGACTTGAAGGGAATCATCCGATGGCCAAGGAGCTCCTCCACCAGACTGTCCAGACCATGCGAGCGGCGTCCCGGATGCAAAACGTAGGAAGCGAGCATCGTGTCGAAATTGATGCCCCGCAGTTGAAAACCCGCGTTGGCAAGAACGATGGCATCGTACTTGATGTTCTGCCCGAACTTCTTGATTGCGGGATCCGCGAGGACCGGTCCGAGGCTGTCACGCACAACGGCAGGTTCGTGTCCCGGCGATTCGCGGGGCGGTGTCAGTAGCGTCGCCGGTTCATCCACGACGCTGCGAACCGGCACGTACCACGCTGCTCCCTCGTCGGTGGCGAACGAAATACCGACCAGTTCCGCGCGCATCGGATGGATCGAACTCGACTCTACGTCGACAGCAAACGATGCGGACGCCTCAAGTGTTTTTCGTAACGCCTCGAGTTCGTCCCCCGTAACGACGGCGCTGTATGTCGTGTCGATCACCTTCTCCTGCACTGGTGGCGGCCCGCCGAAGGCATCGAGAAGCTCTTTGAACTCGAGTTCCCGTAGAAGCGATGCCAGCCGGTCGTAATCGAACGGTTTTCTCGCGAGCGCCTGGACGTCGACGTCGATCGGCACCGTGTCAACGAGCCGGACGAGCTCAAGGGAGAGAAACGCCTTTTCTTTACCCTCTTCGAGCTTCGCCTTGAGGGCTTTAGACGGAATGGTGTCGAGATTCTCGTACAGGTTCTTGAGACTCCCGAACTCGGAGATCAGCTTGAGAGCTGTCTTCTTGCCGACTCCGGGCACTCCGGGTATGTTGTCGGTCGGGTCCCCCATCAGCGCCTGATACTCGGCGAACTGCGCGGGGTCGAGGCCGGTTCTTTCCCGCATGTCCTGCGGGCCGATTTCGTCATCGAGGAGACCGTTCTTGCCCGGCCGGATCAGAGACGTACGGGAGCTCAGGAGCTGGTAGAGGTCCTTGTCTCCCGAGACGATACACACCGGTGTCGTCTTTTCGGCGCTACGCGCGATCGTCGCAATCACGTCATCCGCTTCATAGCCGTCAACTGACAGGGAGGGGATTGACATTGCCTCCAGAACCGAAAAGATTCTTGGCAGCTGCTCGGCCAGGCTCTCGGGCATCTTCGGGCGATTGGCCTTGTATTCAGCAAACATTTTCCTTCGAAACGTCTCTTCCCTGGAATCGAACACAACGGCGACATGCGACGGATTGAATTTTTCAAGCAGATTCAACATGCTCTTCACGAACCCGAATACCGCACTTGTCTCTTCGCCCTTCGAGTTGACAAGGGGTCGGCGGATAAAAGCATAATAAAAGCGATACGCCAGTGCGTGGCCGTCTACGAGATATAATGACATTTCGAACGTATCCTGCTGACAAGGGGAAGCAATCTTCGACGCCCCGC
>JAPUJU010000313.1 GCA_027296025.1 bacterium | reverse complement strand
CTCAGGACGCGAGGTTGTATTTGAGTGGCTCTTGGAGCGGTATGACGATATCGCGGCAAGAATGCCGGGTGAGTTTGCCGCGTACATGCCGTACATGGCCAGTGGGTGCTCGGAGGAGCGCCTCGCTGCTGCCAGTGCGTTTTTCGCCAAACCCGAGCATCAGGTCAAGGGAACACAGAACAACATGGCCAAAGTCGTAGACTCGATTAACGACTGTGTTAACCTGCGGGAGAGAGAGGGCGAAACGGTATCACAGTACCTGAACCAGGCCGCGACCAACTAGCAGGCAGTGTGGCTTAACGAAGAACGGCGTGTCGAGTAATCGACACGCCGCGGTTATTGTCTCCCTAGAAACCTGCCGCGAAGAGGGTCACTCTGCCGCACAGACGTTTGTCGTCCAGCGGTCCTTCACGCCCGAGGGCGAGATCGGGAACGCGCAGCGAGAGCCTCCCCGAATCATATTCCAGCAATCCATACGATCGGTGTTGGTTTGAAAGCACGTGGTACACACCAAACCCGAACCCGCCGAAGACACCGATGACGAGACCCCATGTGATGATATCCGTTTCGTCTCCGTCCGAGACAAGCGCGATGGCGCCCCCAAGCGCGAGCCCCGTTACGCCGCCCCAGAAGGTTGACTTCGCGATCGTCCGTACGGGGTCGTCACCATTTTGAGCGCGTACATCCGTTGCTCCGGCGATCACAGTGAATACGAGCAGAAGCGGTAGTATCAAGCGCATCAGAGAGAACCTCCTTCAAGGGCCGATCGATTTAAGCACCGACCGGCCGGGGGAGTCAACGTCAATGACACGATTTCGCCGTCGGGGCTTCCCCCGGCCCGCGAAATTATTTATCCTCTTTAGCGACGAACGTATCAATCAAGGAGGGAGAGTAATCACATGTTGAAGTACTGGAAACTGAGCGGGTTAGTGGTGCTGGCCGCCGCCGTGGGGTTCGTGGCCGGCCGGGCGCAGGACAACAAAACAACGGTCCAGATTTCCCATGTAAGTGCTGCGGAGAAAATCATTGGCCTCGAATTCACGACAGTGGAAAAGGATTCGATGCTGGATGACCTCAATGAAAACCTCGAGAACTACCAGAAAGTCCGGACCGTGTACGTTGGTAACGACGTGCCGATGGCGCTTCAGTTCAATCCAATCCCCGTCGGGTGGAATCCGGACCGATCTCAGCGCATCGTTGTCCTGAGTGAGCCAGAGCGAACCGAGCGTCCGGATGATTTGAACGACCTCGCATTCTATTCCGTCACCGAACTTGCCGGTCTCATTCGATCCCGAAAGGTCACTTCGGTCGAACTCACGCGCATGTACATTGGGCGGCTCAAGAAATACGGTCCGCAACTCGAGTGCGTCGTCACGTTGACGGAACCTCGAGCGATGGAGCGCGCGCAACGGGCCGACCAGGAAATCGAAGATGGCAACTACCGTGGTCCGCTACACGGTATACCGTTCGGTGCGAAGGACCTCCTCGCTGTTCGCGGTTACCCGACGACCTGGGGCGCCGTCCCGTATGAGGGTCAGGTTCTGGAGGTGGACGCGGAGGTTATCAAACGTCTCGATGACGCCGGAGCGGTGCTGGTCGCGAAGCTGACCCTCGGCGCCCTCGCCTGGGGTGACGTATGGTTTGGCGGAAAGACACGGAACCCCTGGAATCTCGAACAGGGATCGAGTGGCTCGTCGGCTGGTTCGGCATCTGCGACATCCGCCGGACTCGTTGCCTTCGCGATCGGAACAGAAACCTGGGGCTCTATTGTTTCACCGGCCACGAGGTGTGGGGTGACGGGACTGAGACCGACGTACGGGCGTGTGAGCCGAACCGGTGCCATGGCGCTGAGCTGGTCCATGGACAAGATTGGTCCGATCTGCCGGACTGTCGAGGATTGTGCGGTGGTTTTTCAGGCGATCGCCGGGCCGGACGGTGTCGATCAGACGTTGATCGATCTGCCGTTCAACTATGACGCACGAGTCCCGGTAGGAGAGTTACGCGTCGGCTATACGAAGTCGCTGTTCGAGGCCGACTACGGAAACCGGAAGGCCGATGCAGCGACGCTCGAACGGCTCAGGGAACAGGGAGTCAAGCTCGTGCCGATCGAGCTCCCGGATTTTCCAATAGAGGCGCTCTCGTACATTCTCACCGCCGAAGCGGCCGCCGCATTCGACGATCTGACGCGATCGGGGCGAGACGACCTGATGGTTCGCCAGATAAAGGGGGCATGGCCGAACGTGTTTCGTTCGTCGCGGTTAATACCGGCTGTCGAGTACATTCAGGCTAATCGAATACGGCACATGCTAGTCCAGGACATGCAGCGGGTAATGGCCGATATCGATGTATATGTGGTTCCCTCGTTCGGTGGCAACAATCTGTTGATGACCAACTTGACCGGGCACCCGTGTGTGGTTCTTCCAAACGGTTTCAACGAGGAGGGAAGTCCTGTCAGTATCACGTTCATTGGAAAGCTCTTTGACGAGGGAACCGTTCTTGTCGCGGCGAAGGGCTATCAGGACGCGACAGATTTTCACACTAAACACCCACCGTTGTTTCCATAATCGTGGCGACGGTACGGCCCGGCGTATTGGACAAGGCCCCGGGCGGCGGGTACGATGAGAGAGGCGATGGTATCGGATTCCCGGAGGTAGCAACGAACGATGTCCAATAATCCTGGAACAGAAGGGCGACCTCTTCGCGTCGCCGTCGTTGGTAGCGGACCGAGTGGCTTCTACGCTGCGGAGTCGATGTTCAAGGCGGACGCGGTCATTGAGGTGGACGTTTACGATAGCCTCTGCGCGCCGTTCGGGCTCGTTCGCTACGGTGTGGCGCCGGATCATGCAAAATTAAAGAAAGTCATCAAAGTATATGAGAAAACGGCGTCGAACGATCGCTTTGCGTTTTTCGGAAACGTAACGGTCGGACGGGATATCCGTGTCGAGGAGCTTCGACGCTTTTACGATGCGATTGTATTTGCGAACGGTGCCCAGACGGATCGCCGACTCGGTATCCCCGGAGAGGATCTTCCCGGCAGCTACACGGCGACGGAATTCGTGGCGTGGTACAACGGCCATCCGGATTTTCAGGACAGAACATTCGATCTATCCCACGAGGTGGCGGTCATTATCGGGCAGGGAAACGTGGCGATGGATGTCGGGCGAATCCTCGCAAAGAGTATGGACGAGCTCAAGAACACGGATATCACGGCGCAATCGCTCGAGAGACTCGCGGAAAGCAGGGTCCGGGAAATTCATATGATCGGCCGGCGCGGTCCGGCCCAGGCGGCCTTTACGCCGCCGGAAATCAAGGAGTTCGGCGAGCTCGCGATCTGCGAACCTGTGGTGACACCCGAGAGCCTGGTGCTCAATGCACAGAGCGCCACGGAGCTGGAGAACAATCGGGAAGCGAAGAAAAACTACGGGTTTCTGAAAGGATTTTCGGAGCGACCAGCCCCGACGTCGGAGCGACGCTTCATCATTCATTTCCTCAAGAGCCCGAAGGAGCTCGTGGGCAACGGGCGTCTCGAACGCGTGATCCTCGAGAAAAACACGCTCGCCGGAAACTCTGGAAAACAATGGTCCGAAGGGACGGGCGAGACAGAAGTGCTGGAGTGCGGCGCATTATTCAGAAGCGTCGGTTATCGGGGGGTTCCGATCGAGGGCGTGCCGTTCGAGGAGAAGAGGGGCGTATTTCCCAACGAGGACGGCCGGATCGTGAACGGTTCGACTCCGATCCCCGGGCTGTATGCGGTGGGTTGGATCAAGCGCGGTCCGACGGGCGTGATCGGGACCAACAAGCCGGACGCGAATGCGACCATCAAGAATCTTCTCGAAGACATTCCAAGCCTGAAGCCGTGCGAGGAACCCACCCGGGCGGCCGTCTCTGACTTCTTCCGCATAAAAGGTGTCGCCGTCATCAGCTACGCGGACTGGCAGAAAATCGATGCGGCGGAAGTCGAGTGCGGACAAGTCGCCGGCAAGCCGAGGGAAAAATTCGTCCACGTCGACGAGATGCTCCGGGCGGCAGAAAAGGACTGAACCCGTCCCCTTGTCGCTTCGTGGGTTCTTTCGCTCTGGCCGCTACTGCAAGGTATAGGGATCCGGTGCTGCGGGGAAATTCGGCGCTCGTCGGGTGTGGAGTCAGCGGGAGCTGAGTGCTCGTCGGATCTCGGTCATCCGGGTGAGATGAAAATCGTCGTGCTCCGCCATGAAGAAGCACAGGTCGATCATTCGCATGGGTGTATCAAGGCGCGGGTGGTGTGCCCTGAGCCGAACTTCTTCATCGGTCAGTGAATCGAAGCGATTTACGAGCGAAGTCCGGATCTCGCGAAACGTGTGCGCGAGCTCCTCAATACTGGACGCATTATGATTGGCCTCGTGTGTCTTCAGGTTCGTAAGGTCCGCCGGGCGAAGCTCGGGCTTGTTCGCCAGAAGATCCTCGAGCCTCCCGCTCCAGAGCGGTTCGAGGTCGATGAGATGACCGAGGTTCTCCTGAATCGACCAGGCGCCGTCGACCTGTTCGACGAGCCGCTTGGCCGGGGTCAGGCGGATAGTCTCGTCGATGCGCACGGGCGTGCCACGCAAACGTTCAACGATCATGGGAAAGAGGCCCTCGGGGAGCGATCCATCGAAAACTCTATCGAACCACTTCAATTTGTCGACCATTTCGACCTCCTTCAAGAGGTGTGTTGGCGTGGTGACTCTCTGCGTAGTTTTCGGCCCCAGTATATCACTTCGTTGGCGAGAAGTCCGAGGTCCTCGAAGCGCGTGCGATGGTTTGCGATGGCGGCGCGAAGGACGAAATGGCCGCTGATTCGCGTATGGGTGGGCACGGCCACACCGCTGTCGTGAAGCCGTTGGAGAATAGTCAAGTTCAGATCGTCGAGGGCTTGCTCGTCCAGACCCGGGGAGGTGTATCGGAAGCAGACGATATTGAGTGGGACGGGGGCCATTAGTTCCAGCTCCGGTTCCCGGTCGACGAGGGCGGCAAGGTACTGTGCCTGGTCGACATTCTGTTCTACGAGCCGACCGAGCTTCTCGGTACCGTGCTCCTTGATGGTCATCCACACTTTGAGCGCCCGAAAGCTGCGGGACATCTGAACCCCGTGCTCCATGAAGTTGATCGGTCCGGTCGCGAGGTCGCTATCGAAATGGCTGAGGTAGTCCCCGCTCATTCTGAACGAGTCGTGGTGAGAACTCGCGTCGCGAATGAGGACGCCACCGACGTCGTACGGTGCGTGCAGCCATTTGTGAAGGTCGAATGCAACCGAGTCTGCACGGCCGATCCCGTCAATATTCGGGGCGAGCCGGGGAGAGAGCGCGGAGAGAGCGCCGAATGCGCCATCGACATGCAGCCATAAGTCGTGCTTGTCACACACATCCGCCATTTGCTGCATGTCATCGAACGCGCCGCTGTTCACCGTTCCTGCGTTCGCTATGACACATATCGGGAGTGCTCCCTCCGCTACATCTACGGCTATCATCTTCTCGAGTTCATCGATCCGAATCGTGAAATCATCGTGGACGGGTACGGCGCGAAAGGCGTCGCTGCCGAGCCCAAGCATCTCGAGCGCACGCTGGACCGACGAATGCGTTTCGACAGAACCGTACATCGTCATGCTCCGTCCGAGGCTCTGCAGGCCCTCGGTGCGAACGTCGATTCCGGATTTCAGATTCCGTGCCACGGTCAGGCCGATAAGATTCGCAACGGTGCAGCCAGTGACGAGAATACCGCTCGCCTCGGCTGGAAAGCCGATAATATCTTTCAACCAGTTGATGACCTGGGTCTCAACGTGAACGGCCGCTTGATTTCCGAAGCCAGCATTCGTGTTCATCCCGGCGGCGAGCATTTCGGCGAGCATCCCGAACGGAGTTCCAGTGCCCATCACCCATCCCCAGAATCGCGGGTGAATGTTTCCGATGGGGTAGTCGCGCACCGCCTCACGAAAATCCTCGTAGGCTGCTTCCGCTCCCTGCGGCTTGGTTGGCGGTCCCGAACGGAAGAAATCACGCCGGTCGTTCGGAACGGGTTGAAATACCGGACGGCTCCGAACGGTTCGAAGATAGTCCAGCATGTCGTCTACCATGCGATGTCCGAGATCCTTCATCCCTTCCCAGTCGTCCGGGTCTAGAGTCTCTAAATCCTTGTCAACATGTAGTTTAAGTATATTATCCATCCGGGCACCCTCCTTTTACTTACCTGTCAGAGTAAGAATATGTTGACAAAACAATGATGACAATGTAAATATTGTCACTATGACAATTTGGTTACCAAATCTGGACAGTTCGAAGCCGCAGTACCAGGCGATTGCCGATGCGCTGGCACATGATATCGCTACGGGAAAGTTGTTGTTGGGGAACCGTCTGCCTACACAACGGGAACTGGCCGACGTACTCGAGGTCAGCGTCGGAACCGTCACGAGGGCCTACGCGGCGGCCGAGCGGCGCGGACTCATTCGTGGTGAGACCGGCCGCGGTACGTTCGTGGGAAGGACCGCGCCTCAAAGTTTTGGCGTGGCGGGATTCCCGGCCGCCCCGGATGTGATCGACCTTGGTGTGTCCTGGCCGCTTCACGCGCAGGACCCCGACCTGTCACGTGCGCTGCGCGAGCTGCGACGCCGTCCGGATCTGCCCGAGCTGCTGCAGTATCAGCCGAATGCAGGTATGCGGCGGCATCGAGAGGCCGGTGCCGTGTGGATGCGGCAGTTCGGTCTGGAGCCTGACGCCGACGATGTACTGGTGTGTGCCGGTACGCAACACGCGATGACGATGGTGTTTTCATCGGTCATGGACACGGGAGATGTCGTGCTGACCGAAGAGTTGACGTACCCGGGCGTTCGGGTGGTGGCGGATCTGCTCGGTCTGCGCGTCATCGGTCTGGCGATGGATGAAGACGGGATTTTGCCGGAATCGTTCGAGACGGCGTGCCGGCAGCCGCGCGCGAAACTTCTCTACACGGTTCCGACACTGCAGAATCCCACGACGGCAACACTTCCTGAATCGCGGCGGAGAACACTCGCGGACATCGCCCGGAAATACGACGTGGCGATTTTTGAGGACGCCGTGCATCAACTTCTCGCAGACGATCCGCCCGTGCCGATCGCGACGTTTGCCCCGGAGCAGACGTATTTCATTGCCGCGCCGTCGAAGGCAGTGGTGGGCGGGTTGCGTGTGGGGTTCCTCATGCCCCCGAAGCACCGGATCGAGGCGATGGAGCGTGCGATCTGGGCGACGACCTGGATGGTTTCGCCGCTCACGGCGGAGATTGCGGCGATGTGGATCGAAGACGGGACGTTCGATGAAACTGTAGAACGGAAACGAGAGGAAGCGCGGAGGCGCATCGAGTTGATGCGGCGCGTACTGTCGGGAACGGGTGTTCACTCTCAGGGATGTAGCTACCACGCATGGATCGACCTTCCCGAATGTTGGGGAAGCGCGCAGTTCGTCAATGAAGCGCGGCACAAAGGTGTGGCCGTTACGCCGTCGGATACGTTCTCCGTGGGGAACGGCGCGGCACCGAACGGTTTTCGCATCAGCCTCTGCGCGGCGCCGAACATGGACGTGCTCGAGCGGGGGTTGAATAAGATTGCCGAGGTGCTGGCAAGACCACCCGGTATGGGCGGTCCGATTGTTTAACGCAGGTCAATGAAAGTCCCGGCTGGGCCGTTTGCGGGGAAGCATGTCCAGTGTGGGGGACCAGAACGATTCGGCGACGAGATGGACCACGCCGGATTCCGACTGGATTCTGCCGGTGACGCCGAGGAACGACGCCGTTTTGGCGAGAATGTAGTGTTGTTGAAAGACGTCCTGCCAGACGACGAGATTCACGAACCCCGTTTCATCTTCGAGTGTCATAAAAACGACACCCTTCGCCGTTCCGGGCCGCTGGCGATTGATGACGATGCCGGCGTACCGTACCCGGTCTCCGTTCTTTGCGGCGCCCACTGTTTTTGCATCCGGATAACCAAGAGCTGAGAGTTCATCGCGTAACGGCGCAAGCGGATGCCCGCGCGTGCTGTGCCGGGTTGTATCGTAGTCCCAGGCGATGGTTTCGAATTCGCTCAACGCGTCGAACGCGATCCGGGGCTCGCGGGTCTTGAGGGAGAGTCCGGGATCATCGTGGTCGAGCCCGCGCGCTTTCCAGAGAGCATTACGTCGCTCTGCTTCGAACATGTGAAAAGCGCCCGACTCGGCGAGGCGAGTCAGCGCGCCCTCTTCGCAGCATGTGCGCCGGGTGAAATCTTCGAGTGAGCGAAAGGCACCCTTCCGCCGGGACGCTTCGATTGTGCGGCCGACCTGTTCTCGCAGGCCCTTGATGTAACGAAGTCCGACCCGCACCGCATAAGAAGCGCGACCATCACGGATCTCCGAACTGCCGAGCGGTTCCAGTCGGCAATCCCAGTGACTTTGCTGAACGTCGACCGGCAAGACCTGAACATCGTGACGTTTTGCATCATCGATGATGGTTGCCGGCGAATAAAATCCCATGGGTTGTGCGTTGAGAAGCGCACACGTAAAGACATCCGGGTAGTGGCACTTGAGCCAGGCCGATACATAGGCGATAAGCGCGAAGCTCGCTGCATGACTCTCGGGAAATCCGTAATCCCCGAAACCACGGATCTGTTCGAACACACGTTCGGCAAACTCGGTTGTGATTCCTTTCGCCTCCATTCGTGAAATGAGGCGTTCCTTGTGGCGTTCGAGACGCCCGAACCGGCGCCATGCCGCCATATCCCTGCGGAGCTGGTCGGCTTCGCCGGGTGTATAGTCAGCCGCGAGAACGGCGAGCCGCATCACCTGTTCCTGAAAGAGGGGGATACCCAGCGTCTTCGCCAGTACGGGCTCGAGGCAGGGATGCGGGTAGGTTACTTCCTCCTCGCCGGCGCGGCGGCGCAGATAGGGATGGACCATCCCGCCGGTAATCGGCCCGGGCCGGACGATACTCACCTCGATCACAATGTCGTAATAGTTCTGCGGTTTGAGCCGGGGCAGCATTGCCATTTGCGCGCGGCTTTCGATCTGAAACACACCGACTGTGTCTGCTGCGCGAATCATGTCGTAGGTTGGTCCATCGTCCGCCGGGATCGTCGCCATCGACAGTGACGTGCCGTAATGTTCGCGGATCAAATCGAACGATCGGTTTATGACGGTCAGGATTCCAAGGCCGAGAAGATCGACTTTGAAAAGCTCGAGGGACTCGAGATCATCCTTGTCCCATTGAATGACCGTTCTGTTTTCCATGGTTGCGTTTTCGATCGGGACAAGATCGCGTACCGGTTCGTGCCCGAGAAGAAACCCGCCCGGATGAATCGACAGGTGCCGCGGAAAATC
>JAPUJU010000312.1 GCA_027296025.1 bacterium | reverse complement strand
CGTTCTTTCAGCACAAAGTGGATCAGTCGTTCGACAATGTTTACTGCGTCGCGAGCGACGATTGGCCGGTCCTCGAGTAGCGTAAAGTCGAAGGCCAGCTCAAGGAACTCCACGAGCTTGTCCTGCTCGTTCTCCAGCTGGAGCTCCTGGCAGCATCTGTCTGATTCCGTTACACTGATGCGGAAATATGACTCCATGAGGTTTTCGAATTGCGCCTCGGCCTGTTCCTGGGTTTGCGTTTCGCCGCCGGTCTCCGCAAGGCCGTGCAGATAGTCGTCTATCGAAGCCAGGGGCCCTTGAGCGCTGACGGTGACACGCCCCTTATCCTCAAAGCTGGGAAGATCGTTGTGATCCACCTTGTTCAGTACCATGTTCTGGTCATCTTCGCGCTTGCCGTCACCGAACTCTCCAACGAGATACTCTTCGAGGACGCGATAGTTGACGTTTTCGAGGTCTGCTCGCCAGAGTTTTGTAACGGTATCCTCATCGGGTGATATGTTGCCGAACTCGTCTTTGATGACGTCGACGAACGTCGTGATTTCTTCACCACTGATGCCTTTGTGAAAGCTCACTTCGCCGATCCCATCCTTGTACAGGAGAAAGGCGAGGTTCTCGTCGCGTTCATCTTTCTCGTACACAACCGACTCACGCCATTTGATAACTTTTTTCTCGATCGTGAGAACGAGTTCATCCTCACTAGAAAAAAACTCGTTGAACTCCTCTTCGAGCGTCGACGCAAACTTGGCAACTGTTGGATTGTTTTTTGCGTAGATCTTTCGGCCGGCGACGTATCGAAGGAGAGCTGCGAGGATCGTACGAATCTTTTCCATGGTTCGGACGTCCTCCGGAGAGTGAGCTGTTTCCGGGGTGGGATTGTCTGTTTGAACATTCATTCGGGCATACCTTTCCGCGGGTTTCCTCTTGTGTGTGCAATAGATATGCCAGCGGACGGCGGCCAACCCAAACCTTCCGCGGGATAAAGATTTTGCTTTCCGCACTCCGTCTTCTGCTGCATCATGCGTAGTATTCAAAACGTCCGGCACTTTTTTCCCTGTTCAAGCTAACTGATGAAACTTCTGATAATTACAGCAGCTCTTGTCCTTGCTACGGCAGCTGTGCCGCCGGACCTCCTCGCCCGGGACGATTCCCGGTCACTCAGACCCGCAGCATCGGTGGATGCGCGTCTGATCATGGAGTTGATCGGGCAGGGACTCCCGGATTCCGCGCTTGCGATTCTCGACGCGGAGGAGGCAAAAAACCCCAACGATCCGCTCGTTATGCTTCTCAAAGTGAGATCGCTGCGGGAAACGATTTCCGATGAGGACGACGACCAGTCACTCATTGCCGCAGACATGAAAGCAATGCACGGACTTCTCGACCGGGTCATCACTGTCTGCAACGATTCGTTGAAGCGTTCAGCACCCGATCCGATTTACAGCTTCTATCGCGGGCGCGCACACCTTGGCAAAGCACAGCTGCACACACTTACGCGCAGTTACTGGAGCGCGGGACGGGCGGCCAAAAAGGCGAAGTCCGACCTCGAGCGATTCCTGAAAGCGTATCCGGACGATCCGGACGCGCAGGGGGATCTCGGTGCTTTCCTGTATTTTGCGGACACACTCCCCGCGGCCATCAAGTTTCTGGGCCGCCTGTTTTTTATTCCGGGAGGCGACCGAGAGAAGGGACTGTCGATGCTGAACTACGCCGCATCGAGTGACGGAGTTTTTAAACGTGACTATGAAATAACTCTGGCAGCGATCTACATTATCTTCGAGGGCCGCCTCGAGGAAGGAACGGCCGCGTGGCTTTCACTTATCGAAAGGTATCCCTACTACTTCAGACTGGTCGAACCGCTCGGCATAGTGTCGCCCCTGTGCCCGACCGGGATTCAGGAGTTCAAAGAGATTGAGGACGACGCGATCGCACGCCATTTCTCGCGCGGAATCGACAAGGTGAACTGGCGGCACGTTAAATCGATTCAGTACCATCGTACTTTCACGAATATGTACTTCCGGTCACCGGACCGGGCGCTCAACGAATTCACGTCGATGATCGAGAACGCGCCTTCGAGGCCGGACTGGGTACTTCCACTGCTGCTCATCAACCGCGCGATACTATTTTCCAAGATCGGCAAAAATGACAAGGCCCGCGAAGCATACGAACTCGTGAAGTCCCGCAAAGACATGGAACACTTCCACGACCTCAGCAAGAACTTGATTGATAATCTCGACCACCCGGTTCAAGCGATCGATCTCCGGGCACTCGACTTCGTCGGATTCATCTATGAGGGACGTCTCGAAAAAGCTCGCCTCGGGCTGAACCGGCTTGCAGAACGCTATGGCAACGACGCCATTTATCATTTCTACCATGGCGAACTCGAGCTGATGTCGCGCCAGTTCGTTCGAGCTGCCACGGCCTATCGGGCATCGCTGGACGTCCCGACCACGGGTGGTGACCAGTCGTACCAGATGTTTGCCGCGCTTCGGCTCGCCGAGATTCACGGTCACGAGGGTCGGTACGGGGTGGCCAAGGACTACATCGACGAAGCTTTCAAGTACAACCACGCCGAATACCTGCTGGATATCATGATACACGCCCGGAAGCACTACTACGAACTCCTCGAGTCCGGCAAGCTGCAGGGCCCGCCTACGATGCTCCTTGAAAATCACACGCGAGAGGCCGGCATGATCCAGCCGGTAAATTCTGAAGCAAGGTAGTTGTTCGCGACGGTTCGAGCCGGAGTCATTCCCGCCGGAGATTCTCTCTGGCGATGCGGGCATTTCGCCGGAGTCCCTCCGCTTTACAGCGGTTTATGGCGCTCTCGCGCGTCAGCTCGCGATAGTCGGAGTCGGAAATACCGACCAGCTCGTTGAGGCTCATCGTGACGAGCGAGTTCGACTCGCCCGAGAAGGCCGTGGAGGGTTTTGCCACCCGATTGTACGGGCACACGTTCTGGCAGATATCGCATCCGAACACGTGCCCGCCGATTCCGGCACGCTGTTCGCTAGGAATCTCCCCACGTTTTTCGATCGTGAGGTAAGAGATACATCGCCGCGCATCGAGCGAGTACGGCTCTTCAAGCGCGCCCGTCGGACACGCGTCGATGCAGCGTGTGCACGACCCGCACAGGCTCTGCGCGGCCGGCGCATCGGGGGAGAGGTCGAGCGAGGTGATGAGTTCCCCGAGAACAATCCACGATCCGAATTCCCGTGAGATGACGCACGTGTTCTTGCCGAGCCAGGCAACTCCCGAACGAATCGCGATGTCCCGCTCGGATATGGGTTGCGTGTCAACACACGCAACGGATTTCATGCGGGGAAAAGCTGCTGAGAGTCGTTCACTCATGTCGGATAACATTTCCGAAAACACCGCGTGGTAGTCGCGGCCGCGGGCATACATCGCGAAAACACCTTCCTGCTCCCCCTCGCGGTCGGAGGGCGCGGCATCGTAGTAGTTGAGCGCGGTACAGATGATGCTCTTCGCCCCTTCCAGCAGCAACCCGGGATCGTGACGTTTGTCGGCCCCCCCGGAGAGGTAGCGCATCTCGCCGTGCCTGCCGTCATCAATCCACCGGTCGAACATCCGGTCCGACTCGAGGCTCGGCTCGATACCGGCAATACCCACGGCGTCGAATCCGACCTCACGTGCAATGTTCTTGACAAGCGATTCCTGTGAATAAGGGATCATCGACGGCGCTACTCCTTGTCCTCTTCACCTTCCGGATACTCTTTGATCTGTTCCGCAAACCGCGTGAGCTTTTCGTTCGCGGCGCCATTCACACTTTCTTTGTCGAAACTTCCGTCTGCGTGTTCCTTCCCGGCGGAAACCCCGGTCAGGAGCTCGATTCCCTCGTCGATCGTTTCGACTGCATAGATGTGAAACTTTCCGTCTTTGATCGTCTCAACAACGTCCTTTCGCAGCATGAGATCCACCTGGTTGAGCTTCGGAATGATAACGCCCTGATGGCCAGTGAGCCCTTTCGCTTTGCAAAGATCGAAGAACCCGTGGACCTTCTCGTTCACTCCTCCGATCGGCTGCACTTCGCCCTTCTGGTTCACCGAACCCGTGACGGCAAGATCCTGTCGGATTGGAATCCCGGAGAGGCTCGAAAGTATGCCGTAAATCTCGGTCGACGAGGCGCTGTCACCGTCTATGCCCCCGTAGGATTGTTCAAAACCGATGCTGGCGCTCATGGCCATGGGCTTGTCCTGGGCGAACCGCCCGCGCAGAAACCCTTCCAGGATCAGGCTCCCTTTGTTGTATGTCTTACCGCTGAGCTCGGCCTCGCGCTCGATGTTGATGACCCCTGCACGGCCCATCGACGTCTCTACGGTGATGCGGACCGGCTTACCGAACGAGTAGTCTCCCATGTCGAACACGGACAGCCCGTTCACCTGGCCGACTTTCTTGCCGTCGATATCGAGAAGAATGGTACCGTCGACCAGCATTTCGCTCATTTTTTCTTCCGGCAGGTTGGACCGGCGAATACGCTCCTCGACGGCCTTCTCGACGTCTGATGCCTCGACTTTCTCTCTTCTGTCCTTTTGCGCCCAATAACACGATTCACGCACAATGTCCGCCACGTCGCTGAATTGGGTCGTCAACTTGTCCTGACGCCCCGCGATGCCGGCTGCTTCCTCGACGACTGCGGCGACTGCGCTTTTGTCCAGCGCCGGCAGCCCCTCCTCATCGAGCAACGACTTGATAAAAAGCGCGTACTTGTTCAGGTTGTCCTGATCGTTCACCATCTCCGAGTCGAAGTCGGCTTTGATTTTGAAAATCTTTTTGAAGTCCTCGTCGTAATGGTAGAGAACCTGGTACGACTCCGAATCGCCAATGATGACGACCTTTACGTCGATGTTGATGGCTTCCGGCTTGAGTGCGGATGTCGGCATGAAGAACAGAGAATCAATTCCCTGGATCGTGACGCTATGGTTCTTCAGGGA
>JAPUJU010000311.1 GCA_027296025.1 bacterium | reverse complement strand
GACCCGGACAGTCCACGTGAGCATAGTGACGCTTCTCCGTCTCGTACTCCACGTGCGCCGTCGCTATCGTTATCCCGCGCGCTTTCTCTTCCGGAGCCTTGTCGATCTGATCGAACGATACGTGTTCCGCAAGACCCTTCGTCGACAACACCTTCGTGATCGCAGAGGTCAGCGTCGTCTTCCCGTGATCCACATGCCCAATCGTCCCAACATTCATATGCGGCTTGGTTCGTTCAAATTTCGCTCGCGCCATTTTCTTCCTCCTTAGCGCTGTACGGCTTTGCCCTGGAACTTGTTCATAAGTTCTTCAGCCAGGCTCTTGGGTAGTTCTTCGTATTTCGCAAACTGCATGGTGTAGACCGCGCGGCCCTGCGTTAAGGATCTCAGGGTCGTTGCGTAGCCAAACATATTGGATAGTGGGACACGCGCGGCAATAACCTGACCGTCTGCGCGACGGAACATGCCACCGATCTTGCCCCGGCGGGACGTGAGGTCTCCCATGACGTCACCCATGTAGTCTTCCGGCACGGTAATTTCGATATCCATCATTGGTTCGAGGAGCGTTGGCTCTGCACGTTTCATTCCGTCTTTGAAGGCCAGGATACCGGCCATACGAAACGCGATTTCGCTCGAATCGACATCGTGATACGACCCGTCGATAAGCTGAACTTTGATACCGATTACGGGGTACCCGGCGAGAACGCCGCCAGCCATCGAATCGCGGATACCACGTGCGACAGCGGGGATGTATTCCTTGGGAATAGCTCCGCCAACAATTTTGTTTTCGAAAACAAACTCGTCACTCTCTTCATTGCGCTCGATGATAATGTTCACGTGTCCGTACTGTCCGTGCCCACCCGTCTGCTTGACGAACTTGCCTTCCGCTTTGGCCACACCGTTGATCGACTCGCGATAGGCAACCTGTGGCTTGCCGACGCCCGCCTCGACCTTGAACTCTCGGAGCATCCGGTCGACAAGGATCTCCAGATGAAGCTCGCCCATTCCTGAAATGATCGTCTGCCCGGTCTCGTCGTCAGTCCTCACTTGAAAGGTCGGGTCTTCCTCACTGAGCTTGCCGAGCGCCAAGGTCAGCTTCTCTTGATCCGCCTTCGTCTTCGGCTCGATCGCGACCGACATGACCGGTTCGGGAAAATGCATCGACTCGAGCGCGATCGGGTGCTTGAGGTCGCAGATCGTGTCCCCGGTGCTGGCTTTCTTAAGGCCGACGACCGCCGCAATATCACCGGAGTAAATCGCTTCGCGCTCCTCACGCTTGTTCGCGTGAAGCTGAACGAGCCGACCGATCCGCTCTTTCTTGTCGGTTGTCGCGTTGAGGACCGTCGTGCCCGTCTCCGCCACACCGCTGTAGACGCGGATGTACGTCAGCTTGCCGATGTACGGGTCGGTCATGATCTTGAAAACAAGCGCCGAGAACGGATCGTCATCGCTACACGCCCGCTTCTCTTCTTTTTTGGTGACAGGGTTTATACCGATGACCGCCCCGGTATCAATGGGAGCGGGCAGGTACGCGACGATGGCATCGAGGAGTTTCTGAACGCCGATATTTTTGAAGGCCGCTCCACACAGAACAGGTACGAACTCCACGCTGAGAACAGCCTTACGAATCGCGGCGATGATTTTGTCTTCGTCGGAATCACCATGACTGAGAAAGTCATGCATCAAGTCGTCATCAAACTCAGCGAGGTGCTCGAGCAGATTCCCCCGGTGTTCTTTCGCAAGCTCCATGAGATCATTCGGAATCTCCAGCTCGTCGAACTGCACGCCGAGGCTTTCCTTGTCATAAAAATAGGCCCGCATCTTCACAAGATCGATGAGGCCGGTAAACATGTCGCCACTGCCCACTGGGATCTGCACGGGCACCGCGTTGGCGCCGAGCCGCTCGCGAATCATCGAGACGACATTATAGAAATCCGAACCCATGCGGTCCATCTTATTGACGAACGCTATTCGTGGGACGGAGTACTTGTCCGCCTGGCGCCACACGGTCTCCGACTGAGGCTCTACGCCACCGACGGAACAGAAAACACCGACAGCGCCGTCGAGAACGCGAAGGCTGCGCTCGACCTCGACGGTAAAGTCAACGTGACCCGGCGTATCAATAATATTGATCCGATTTTCCGTCCCATCGCGCCCTTTCCAGAACGCGGTCGTCGCGGCGGACGTGATCGTGATACCGCGCTCTTTCTCCTGCTCCATCCAGTCCATCGTCGCCGCGCCATCATGCACTTCGCCAAGACGATGCGTACGGCCGGTATAGTACAGGATCCGTTCCGTAACGGTCGTTTTGCCGGCATCGATGTGAGCCATGATGCCGATATTTCGAACCCTATTCAGTGGGACAATTCTTGCCATTCTCTTGCCTTCTCACCCCTCGGCCATTTGCCGCGCCGGTGAGTTAGACCGGAACGGCTACGGTAAGACCGATCGGGGTACGTTTGACTTGTCGAGGTGCTTCGAGCACCTGTTCACAAACACGGCGGATGTGCTGATCGCAAACCTCTGGAGCTCTATAGCCCTATGTTTGTGCTTCTACCAACGACAACTACGCTGCGCGCTTACCACCGGAAATGGGCGAACGCCTTATTGGCTTCCGCCATTCTGTGGGTATCTTCCTTCTTCTTGACCGAAGAACCCTCGTAGCGTGCCGCCGACATGAGCTCATTCGCAAGCCGGTCGGCCATTGTCTTTTCACTGCGGGCCCTTGCGTAGCTCATAACCCAACGCATGGCCAGGGCCATACGACGATCGTGGCGAACTTCGATCGGGACCTGGTACGTCGCGCCACCTACACGTCGCGATGAGACTTCGAGGTGGGGCTTCACGTTGTCGAGAGCCTTCCGGAAAACCTCCAGGCCCTTCTGTCCCGACTTCTGTTCAATAATGTCAAAACTGTCGTACACGCAACGCTCGGCAACCGACTTTTTCCCCCCATGCATGATGTAGTTAATGAACCGCGTCACGGTGACGTCGTTGTACTTGGCGTCCGGCGGGATTTTTCTTTTCTTCGTTACGCGTCTACGTGACATTTCTATCCCTAATATTAATGAATTATACTTACTCTTTGGGGCGCTTTACGCCGTATTTAGACCGGGAGTTGTGGCGACCGTCGACGCCGGCGGTGTCCAGAACACCCCTGATAATATGGTACCGGACGCCCGGCAGATCCTTCACCCTGCCCCCGCGAAGCAACACGATCGAGTGTTCCTGCAAGTTGTGGCCCTCGCCCGGAATGTAGGCGGTAACCTCGAACCCGTTGGTCAGGCGAACTCGAGCAACCTTACGCATCGCCGAGTTCGGTTTCTTCGGCGTCAAGGTGTAAACTCGCGTGCAAACACCCCGTTTCTGCGGGCATGCCGCCATCGCGGGCGTCTTGGATTTGGCCTTCTGAACCTTGCGGCCCGACCGAATCAATTGGTTAATCGTCGGCACATTATCTCCCAACGTGACCGTAGGAGTCCGAATCGAAGTTACGGCTGTGGATAACTTCCATAACCGCAAGTCCAATAATTAATTAGCTCTATACTCGGTGTAAGGGGCCGGGATAACTCCAGGCAAGAATCGTAGAGCAAGCGAAGTACTGAATCTAGCCCTAAGTCATTATCTTGTCAAGATGTTTCCCAGCCGCGCACTTTTTTCTCGCACAACAAAAAGGCGCTCCGGGACCCTCCAGAATCCCCCCGAAATCGAGCACTTTCGGTCTACTTTTCGCCCGCTTCCTTGTTCATTGCGGACAGCGGTTCGGACACCATCGGGTCCGAACCCTCGTAGATACCGAGTTCTTCGTCTTCATCCGCCTCGACTTCGATTTCGAGACGGTCGTACTTCATGAGTCCGGTCCCGGCGGGGATCAGATGACCCATAATAACGTTCTCCTTGAGTCCGAGGAGGTGGTCGACCTTGCCCCGGACCGCCGCATCAGTCAACACGCGGGTCGTTTCCTGGAAACTTGCCGCCGAGATGAAACTCTCGGTGCTGAGCGAGGCCTTCGTGATACCCAGCAGCATCGGTTTGAACGTGGCCGGACGGCCTTTGCTGTTCACGACCCGCTCATTTTCCTCACGGAAGGTCATCTTGTCGACCAGATCACCCTCGAGAAACGTCGTGTCGCCGGCGTCTTCGATCTGAATTTTCTGGAGCATCTGGCGCACGATAGTTTCGATGTGCTTGTCGTTGATCTTCACACCCTGGAGTCGGTAAACCTCCTGGATCCCGTTCACCAGGTATTCTTGAGCCGCATTGACACCCTTGATATTCAGGATGTCGAACGGGTTGATCGGACCCTCAGTGAGGTTGTCACCGGATTCGACGTGATCGCCTTCGTAGACTCGAAGGTGTTTACCTTGTGCGATCGAATAGCTCTTCTCTTCACCGGCCTCGTTCTTCACGATGATCTTGCGCATGCCGCGCGTAATCGGACCGAATTCGATGACGCCGTCGATCTCCGAAACGACCGCTGCTTCTTTCGGTTTGCGAACTTCGAAGAGTTCAGCGACTCGCGGCAGACCGCCCGTGATATCGCTCGTCTTGCTGATATCCTTCGGGATCTTGCAGATCTGATCCCCCGCGTGCACTTCATCGCCATCCTTCAGGAGCAGGTGTGCGCCAGTCGGAATGATGAAGTTGCCAACCACCTTGCCGTCGCTGTCCAGCACGTGGATGTGCGGGTGCTTCTTCTTGTCCCGGTCATCGATGATGATCATTGTCATCTTGCCGGTCTTTTCATCGATCTTTTCTTTGACCGTAACGTCGTCAATGACCTCCTGGAACTCGATCGTTCCGTCCTTGTCCGAGAGGATCACGTCAGAATACGGATCCCATTCATAGATCACGTCACCCTTCTTGACCGTTCCGCCATCTTCGACCATCAGCACCGCGCCGTACGGCACGCCGAACCGCGAGCGAACGCGGTCGCCCTCGTCGAGGATGAGGACTTCCGACTTACGGCTGAGAACGATTTTCCGGCCATCAAGTCCTTCTACGGAGTGGAGCTTCTTGAACGTCACAACGCCCACGTACGCCGAAATCTTTTTCGTCTGCTCGACGATTCGACTCGCCGTTCCGCCGATATGGAACGTTCGAAGTGTCAGCTGCGTCCCCGGCTCGCCGATACTCTGGGCAGCGATGACGCCCGCCGCCTCACCGATCTCGACGATCCGGCCGTTGGCCAGGTTCGTTCCGTAGCACATCGCGCAGACACCCCGACGCGTTTCGCAGGTCAGCACGCTTCGGATTCTCACTTTGTCGACACCTCGGTCCTCGAGGTTGGATGAGAGGTCCGGAGTGAGTAGCGTATTCGCTTCGACGATCGTTTCTCCGGAGACCGGGTCGAGTACGTCGTCCACGATCACACGCCCGACGATCCGGTCGCTGATCGACTCGATGATTTCCTCGCCCTCTTTGAGCGCGCCGATATCGATACCCATGATCGTCTTACAATCGACCTCCGTAATAATGACATCCTGGGCGACGTCCACGAGTCGACGGGTCAGGTAACCGGCGTCCGCGGTCTTGAGAGCCGTATCGGCAAGACCTTTCCGGGCACCGTGAGTGGAAATAAAGTACTGCAACACCGAAAGTCCCTCGAGGAAGCTCGCGAGAATCGGCATTTCGATGATTTCACCGATGCCACCTGTAATCTTCTTCTGCGGCTTGGCCATCAGGCCACGCATGCCGGCCAGCTGCCGAACCTGTTCGCGGCTGCCTCGCGCGCCGGAGTCGGTCATCATAAAGATCGAGTTGAAGCCGTCGCGATCTTTGCGAAGACCCTCGAACATGACCTCACCGACTTTCGAGGTGGTCTGCGTCCACGTATCGATAACCTTGTTGTAGCGCTCTCCGTCGGTGATGACACCGTCTTCGTATTGTTTCGTGATGCCCTCGACGACCTTCGTTGCCTCGTCGACCAGCTTCTGCTTTTCCGTCGGAACGATCAGGTCGTCGAAGCCGACGGTCAACCCGCTTTGTGTGGCATAACTGAAACCAATCTCTTTGAGCTTGTCTAGGAACTCCACCGTCTCACCAAGCCCAAGCTTGTGAAAACACTTCGCAACAAGTTTTCCGATTGCCCGCTTGTCGAGCACTTCGTTCACGAACCGCAGCCCATCCGGCACAAGCTCGTTGAATATGACGCGTCCAACCGTCGTTTTGATCATCTGGCCGTCCCACCGAAGGTTGATCTTCGCCTGCAGGTTGACCTCACCGGTCTGGCAGGCGATCAGCACTTCTTCAGGAGCGTAGAAGGACATGTTCTCACCCTTTGCCTTCAAACGGACCATTGTCAGGTAGTAGATACCGATAACCATGTCCTGCGAGGGCGTCGCGAGCGGGCTGCCACTCGCGGGCGAGAGAATATTGTGGGCCGACAACATCAGTGTCCGCGCTTCGAGTTGAGCCTCGTACGCAAGCGGGACGTGCACGGCCATCTGGTCACCGTCGAAGTCCGCGTTGAACGCACCACAGACGAGCGGGGGGATCCGGATCGCCTTTCCTTCGACGAGCACGGGCTGAAACGCCTGGATACCGAGACGGTGCAGTGTCGGTGCGCGGTTCAGGAGCACCGGATGATCCTGAATAATCTCTTCGAGAATATCCCAGACTTCCGGGCTTTCCTGCTCGACAAGGCGCTTTGCACTCTTGACGGTCTGGACATAATTCTTTTCTTCGAGCTTACGAATGATGAACGGTTTGAAAAGCTCCAGTGCCATGCTTTTCGGCAGACCGCACTCGTGGATCTTCAGCTCGGGACCGACCACGATCACCGAACGTCCGGAATAATCAACTCGTTTGCCGAGAAGGTTCTGGCGGAAGCGGCCCTGCTTGCCCTTGAGCATGTCGCTCAGGCTCTTCAACGGGCGGTTTCCCTGGCCGCGGACAGCGCGCGAACGACGACCGTTGTCAAACAGAGCGTCGACGGCTTCCTGCAGCATTCGCTTCTCGTTGCGAAGGATGACTTCCGGCGCTTTGATTTCAACCAGCTTCTTCAACCGGTTGTTCCGGTTGATCACACGACGATAGAGATCGTTCAGATCTGACGTGGCGAACCGGCCGCCCTCGAGCGGCACGAGCGGACGGAGCTCCGGCGGCAACACCGGGATGACGTCCATGATCATCCACTCGGGCTTGTTGCGCGAGTTGCGGAATGCCTCGACCACTTTGAGACGTTTCAGCAGGTCCTTTTTCCGCTGCACCGATGTCTCCACGACCATCTGGCTGCGCAGTTTTTCCGAGAGATCTTCGAGATTGATCTGCTTGAGTAGCTCGCGGATCGCTTCGGCGCCCATGTACGCCTTGAACTTCTTACCCTCCTCGATGAGCTCCGCGTACTCGTCCTCACTGATCATCTGCTTCGGCTCGAGCTCCGTGTCGCCGGGATCGAGCACAATGAACGACTCATAATAGAGAATACGCTCGAGGTCACGAAGCTTGACGTCGAGGAGGTGCCCGATACGGCTTGGCAGCCCTTTGAAAAACCAAATGTGAGAGACGGGCACAGACAACTCGATGTGCGCGAGGCGTTCGCGGCGAACGTTGGCACGTGTAACCTCGACACCACAGCGGTCACAGATGACACCCTTGTAGCGAATACGTTTGTACTTTCCGCAACTGCATTCCCAGTCTTTCACGGGACCGAAAATCCGCTCGCAGAAAAGGCCGTCCTTTTCCGGTTTGAACGACCGGTAGTTGATCGTCTCCGGCTTGGTGACTTCGCCGAAACTCCACTCGCGAATCTTCTCCGGGGAGGCGAGTTGAATGCGTATCGCCTTGAAGTCTTTAGGCTTCTTTCTGTCTCTATCGAGTATTCCTGAGTACACGCAAACCTCCTAACGCCTCAACGGCGCTATGTAGGGCTACCCTCTCTCCAGCTCCACATCCAACCCAAGGCTTTGGAGTTCTTTGATCAAGACATTGAACGATTCGGGGATTCCCGGCTCCGGCGGGTTCTCCCCTTTAACGATAGCTTCGTAGATCTTTGCGCGGCCCTGTATGTCGTCGGACTTGACGGTCAACAGTTCCTGCAAACAGTACGCGGCGCCGTATGCTTCGAGTGCCCACACTTCCATCTCACCGAATCGCTGCCCGCCGAACTGGGCCTTGCCACCCAGTGGTTGCTGCGACACGAGAGAGTACGGGCCAATCGAACGAGCGTGGATCTTGTCGTCGACGAGATGAGACAGCTTCATCATGTAGATGTAGCCGATCGTGACGTCCTGATCCAGTTTCTCGCCCGTGCGTCCGTCGTAGAGAACGGATTTTCCGCTTGTTGGTAGCGACGCTTCTTCCAGCGCCTGCTTGATTTCATTGACTGTCGCGCCGTCGAATACCGGACACGCAACCTTGTAACCCATCGCTTGCGTCGCCCAGCCCAGGTGCGTTTCCAGAATTTGCCCGACGTTCATACGGCTCGGCACACCGAGCGGGTTCAGCACGATTTGAACCGGCGTTCCGTCCGGCAGGTACGGCATGTCTTCTTCGGGAACGATCTTCGCGACGACACCTTTGTTGCCGTGACGTCCCGCCATCTTGTCTCCGACCGACAATTTGCGCTTACGAAAGACGTACACCTTGACGAGCTTCGAGACGCCTGGTGCCAGTTCGTCACCGCGGGTGACCCGCTCGACTTCTTTCTCGTGCTGGACTTCGATTTTCTCGAGTGCCTTGGCGGCCGTGTCCATCACGATTTGAATCTGGCGATCCACTTTGCCGTCTTTGACGAGGGCGAGACCCCACTGCAGGTTATCCAGATCGAGCTCGTCAAAAAACTTCTCGCTGATCTTGCGGCCCGACTTGGCTATCAACTCTCCAGTCTCGGCGTTGATAAGCTTCTCGCTCGTCTGGCCGACCATGAGCTTCTTGAGCTTGCGGCTGCGGATCCCATTGATACGCTCAATCTCGACGTCTCTTTCTTTCTTGAGACGGGAGAGCCGATTCTTATTCTGCGAACGGGACTTGTCATCACGCTCTTTTCGTGAGAACACCTTGATTCCCACGACGATGCCGTCCATTCCGGGCGGCGCCTTCAACGACGCGTCCCGAACGTCG
>JAPUJU010000310.1 GCA_027296025.1 bacterium | reverse complement strand
GGCACCGACTGGAATCTTGCCGACACGAGGGTTGGTATTCGATCTTCAGCAGAATCATCCGAATCCTTTTAATCCGGTCACGCAGATTCGGTTCAGCGTGCCCCAGGATGGTCTGGCTCGCCTGACGATCCATGACATCTCCGGCCGACTTGTCCGGGTCATCGTAAACGGCTGGATGCCGGCCGGAACATATGTGAAAGAGTGGAACGCTCGAAACGACCAGGGAAGAGCGGTCGCAAGCGGTGTCTATTTCTACCGCCTCGAGGCCGGGCAGAATTCCGTGACTCGAAAAGCGGTTCTTCTGAAGTAAACCCCGAACCGGGGCCCAACGATTCGCTTAATACGCAGCCGTCGTTACGGCGGGGACCCACCCGTCAAACCGACGATCCGCCCGACGGATAAGCATCCCATCCGACCGTTGACGCTTCCTTAACCCTATGGTATAATTTAACCTCCCGTGAACCGCAGCTCATGAAACGCATTGTATTCTACGTAAAACATCTCGCCATGCTGCCCGCGTGGGTGGATCCCGTCGCGCCGTTCCTCATCGACTCCGGATACGACATCGTGGTCCTTCACGCGTCCACGCTCAACCGGGACACCGCGGGGAAACCCACCCGCGGAAAGGTTCCCTACACATGCATCGAAATCGGTGACAAGGATATGGCCGGCATCGTCGGTGTGATCGAGGAGCTGAAACCACTCGCAATCATTATGTTCACGTTTCGCTCGCTCTTCGACCTGCTACTGGTCCGGGTCGCGAGACACTGCAGCGCCCCGTCCGTTTACGTACAACACGGTTTTCATATTTCCACAAAATTTCAGATGGCCGATAAGAAGGCAAGCCTCATCAGGTACTACAACTTCGTCAAGTGGTACGTGTATTTCCTCTTCATCATCAAACGGTCGGATTTGATTCACGAGCTGTCCTTGATATATCGGGCGATGTTCAAGATAGACTACGCGAAAACCAGATTCGATTACGCGCTTTTCTACTCGCCCGGAGGTCTCAAAGACGCAGCACAGTATTTCGATTTCGAACCCTCGCAGGCTTTCTTTTCCGGTTATCCGTTGTCACAGAAAGCAGACGATGTGAAACGCCTTCTCGGCCGGAGCCGGAGACACAAGAGCCGAAGGATCGTATATGTTCATCAGCCGTTCATCCTCGACAGGTTCACTCACATCGATCACACACGGGAGTTCGCCTTTCTCGATAATATCGCGACGATTTGTCAGGAGCGCGAGTATGAGTTCGTCATCAAAATTCATCCCCGGGAATCGCCCGCAAGGTATACCAGCGGGCTTCGTAACAGGTCGGCGGTGATCGAGACGTCTACAACGATGACGGATATCCTGACCGATTGCGCCGTTGTGATCGGTCACTTCAGTACAGCTCTCTTTACGGGGATTCTCCTCGGAAAGCCCATCATCGTCATGGACTACCCCGGTCTCGACAACTTTTATTATTCACTGTTCGAACCCGTCGCGTTCAGGGTTCACAACGAAAAGGACTTGGATCGCGTTCTGAAGAATGGAGATATCTGCCGACACCGGGAGGCCGATTACGAACACTTCATACATGAGCACATTGGACAACACAATAACTGCGAGCATCGGGCGAGCACGATCGCGGCCATCGTCGAGGGGGCCGCAATCCGTTCCGTGTAGCCTAACAGCTCGCCCACGTCGTTACGAGACAGCGTCTAGAACCCGTCGCAAGCGCTGCTCGGCTTCTTCCGCCACGGACTTCATCTCCGGGTTATCGTCATCGACAATTTAGAACATAGCCCCTTTTTCATTTCAGCGAGGATTCCGATTGCATCGTCCCCGAGTTGAACGTCAAGTCCGCTCTCGTATACGAGTCTGATGGCTCCAAAACGCAATTCCAGCCCCGCGTCGGGACGCCGCGTGCCTCGTGCAATACGAGTTCAGCCGATTATCCGTCTTGTTATTTCTCAGTTCGAGTAGAATGCTGGCATCGCATATCGTGATCTCGCCGCACACCCGACGACTGCGAGAGCGTACCGGCCGGCCCGGGAGGTGATCAACGAAGTGGCCACAACACCTGCGTACCGTCGATGGTTTTGCCTGACCCCGATCGGCCTTGGGTTGGTTGTCTCGGGGTATCTCCTCGCGCGGACGTTTACGTTGCTGGCCGACCACGCCACCGATGCCATCGACGTGTGCTCGGCGATCTTTCGGACCGGTTGTGACAAAACTCTGCTTAGCAACACGTCGTGGCAGTTGGGAATTCCCCTGGCAGGTTGGGGCATCGTGTTTTACGGCACGTTGGCCGGTCTGCTCGTTCTGGGGTGGTCGGTGGGCGGAGGGTTCCAGCGAACGGCCGCCCTCGGAGCGCTTCTTCTCACTGCTGCGGGAGCCATTGCGAGCGCGACGTTGGCCGGGGTTATCATCGCCGGTGCCGCCCCGTTTTGTCCGTTCTGCATGGTGATCCACCTCATCAACCTGGGGCTGGTGGCGGCCGTATGGTGGTTGAACGGGCTTACGGTTCGCGAGGTCTGGGATTCGTTTCGGATCGCGGGTGCGTACTGGCTCAAAGGAGACACCGAAGATGCACAAGGAGCACGTTGGAGCATCGTTGGATTCGTGTCGACGGCACTCTTGGCGGTGGTGCTCTATCAGTGGGTGCTCGTTCAGACCGAGAGACGCATCAGCGCGGCATCTTTCTTTGACCCGCAGCAGGTTCTCGCAACGTACTCGTCAACCCCCAGGCAGCCGGTCACCATCGACTCGACCGACCCGCGGTTGGGCACCGCCGATGCCGCGGTGCAACTGGCCGTGTTCAGCAGCTTCCAGTGTCCGGGGTGCCAGGAGTTCGCGACCG
>JAPUJU010000031.1 GCA_027296025.1 bacterium | reverse complement strand
ACCGCAGCGCTCGAGCGCCGCACGCGCGGCCGCCACACCGAGATCGATCGCGGAGACATCTTTGAACCGGCCACCCCGCTCGCCTGCTCCGGTCTTGCCGCCCAGCCATTCGGCCATGGCGGTCCGGGCACCGCCGAGAATAACGGAATCGCTGCTCATTCGAACCCTCTAGGTGTAGGCTTCCAGCCCGGTTAACTTGTGACCGATAATCAGTGTATGAATCTCGTACGTACCTTCATATGTATCGACGGATTCGAGATTGCACATATGCCGCATCGCGTGATACTCACCGGTGACACCGTTCGCACCGAGGACCGTGCGGGCTGTTCGAGCGATTTCCAGCGCTTTGCGCACGTTGTTTCGCTTCGCCATCGAGATCTGCGCGAAATCGACCTTGCCCTCGTCCTTGAGACGCCCCAACCTCAGGGCCATCAGTTGAGCCGCGGTCAGTTCGGTCGCCATGTCGGCCAGTTTGTGTTGCGTCAGCTGAAAGGCGCCGATCGGCCTGTCGAACTGGATCCGCTCTTTCGAGTACTCGATGGCCTCGTGCAGGCACGCCATACCGGCCCCGACGGCACCCCAGGCGATTCCGTACCGCGCCTGGCTCAGACACATGAGTGGGCTTTTCAGCCCGCCGGATTCAGGAAGGATGTTGTCCTTCGGAATCCGGCAGTCCGAGAAAATCAACTCGCTCGTATCGCTCGCCCGCAGCGACAGTTTGAAGGACATCTCCTTCGCTTCGAAGCCCGGCCGATCTTTCTCTATAATAAAGCCGCGGATCTTGCCGTCGAGCTTCGCCCAAACGACGGCAACGTCCGCCATCGAGCCATTCGTGATCCACATCTTTGCGCCGTTGATCACATATTCGTTACCGTCCTCGACAGCTGTCGTGATCATGCCCTCCGGGTTGCTTCCGTAATCGGGTTCGGTCAGCCCGAAGCAACCGATCGCTTCCGCCTTCGCCATCGCCGGGATCCACTTGTCCTTCTGCTCAGTGCTTCCGAACGCATAGATCGGATACATGACGAGCGCTGACTGCACGGACGCAAAGCTCCGAACGCCCGAGTCACCGCGTTCGAGTTCCTGCATCATGAGTCCGTACGAGACGTTGTTCACACCCGCGCATCCATACTCATTGATCGTCGCGCCGAACACACCGAGTTTGCTCAGGGGTTCGATCAAATCTTTTGGAAACGTGCCCCGGTCGTAGTGGAGGTGAATCTCCGGCAAAACCATTTCCTCGACAAAGCTGCGCACACTGTCGCGAACAAGCCGCTCGTCTTCGGACAACTGAGCGTCGATATCCATATAATCAAACCCGTCAAAGCGTCTCATCGTTCTTCTCCTATTTCCCCTTGAAGTTGGGCGTTCGCTTTTCGAGAAAAGCTTTCAGTCCTTCCTGCATATCTTCCGTGGCGCACAACACACCGAAGTGCGCCGCTTCGAGATTACTCGCATCGTCGAGTCCGATATCGTAACCGCGGTCGACGACGTCCATGGCCGCTTTGAGCGCGAGCGGTCCCTTGGACAGCAATTCTTCGGCGAGGGCCTGCGCCGCCGCGGGCAACTCCTCGTGCGGCACGACTCGACTCACCAGACCGATCCGCAGCGCCTCTGCCGCGTCAACCATGCGGCCGGTCAGCGTCAGGTCCATCGCGATTCCTTTGCCCACGAGGCGTGGCAGGCGTTGCGATCCGGCGTATCCCGGAATCGTCCCGAGGTTGATCTCCGGCTGGCCGAGACGGGCCTTGTCCGATGCGATTCGGATCGTGCACGCCATCGCGAGCTCACATCCACCCCCGAGGGCAAATCCATTGATCGCCGCAATTGACGGTTTGCCCATCGTCTCGAGGTTTCGGAAAACCCGTTGTCCCCGGTCCGACATCGCTTTTCCCGTGACGGCGTCGTGGGCGACGAGTTCCTGGATATCCGCCCCGGCAGCAAACGCTCTCTCCCCCTCCCCGGTCAGCAGTATGACACCAACGTCTCCGTCCGCCGCGGCATCGTTGACGATTGCATCAAGATCCGTAATCGTATTCGCGTTGAGTGCGTTCAACACTTCCGGACGGTTGAGCGTCACGCGGGCGATCCCATTGTGCTTCTCATATTTGGCGTGATGCAGTTTCATCGTCTTTCCTTTGTCCTGTTTTCCTGATTTTGTCCGCCGCGTCAGTTTCGCTCGAGAAGAAGCGCCATCCCCAACCCACCGCTCACACAGAGCGTCGCCAAACCCAGCGATTCATCGCGCCGGCGCATTTCGTGGAGAAGCGTCACGACAATCCGGGCGCCTGTTGCTCCGATCGGATGCCCGAGGCTGATCGCACCGCCGCGAACGTTGACGCGTTCCAGATCGAAGTTCATTTCCCTCTGACAGGCGAGTACCTGCGCCGCGAACGCTTCGTTCAGTTCGATAAGCGGAATGTCTTTCAGGTCGAGGCGATTGCGTTCCAGCAGCTGCCTCGTCGCGGGTACGGGACCGATCCCCATTCGCCGCGGATCAACACCGACCGCGACGTAATCGCGTACCCACGCGAGAGGCTCCGCACCCAGCTCCGACGCTTTCTCTTCCGACACCATGACGACGGCCGCCGCGCCGTCCGTTATTCCCGATGCGTTACCCGCCGTCACCGTTCCCTCCTTGCGAAAAACGGGAGAGAGTTTCGCGAGCGACTCCAACGTCATCCCGCTGCGTGGATGTTCGTCACTTTCTACGCGAACACTCTTACCACG
>JAPUJU010000309.1 GCA_027296025.1 bacterium | reverse complement strand
CCGTGTAGAGTGCAGACGGCAGGGCTACCGTGAAAAATATGACGAGGAACCGCCCGACGTTCAAGTCGGTGTAGATGAGCAAATAGAGGAAATCGTGCGCGGCCGCCGAAATAGCTAGAAGCGCCGCCAGAAACGGCACGGCGCCTGGTTCACCTTTCGAGCCCGCGATTCCCATGGCGTAGCCGATTACACTCTTTGTAAGCGCATTGAGGCCTAAGAGTTCCGGATTAAGGAGATCCTGGACGAATCCGACGAAGAACCCCGCGACCGAGCCCGGAATTGCGCCGCGGTTGATCGCCAGATAAGCGACGAGCAGCAGCGAAAAGTCGGGTGCAATCTGGCCGATGGCGATTTTCGGCGCAAGAACCATCTGCATCAGCAGGAAGACGAACGATGCGAACAACAGATGCAGGTATCTCACGGTCCCGCCCCCAGCGTATCCGTGGCGAGCGTGGAGTCCATGCCCTCGTAGTAGAGCTCCCGCTCCCAGAGAATCTCATCGGTTACGACAAAGACCGACTCGAGTGAACGAAAATCGATATCGCTCTTCGCGTCCACTTTCAAGGTAAGGCCGTCGATATCGACCGTGATCTTGCTGATCACCGCCACGGGAAAACCCTTCGGTACAACGCCGCCGAAACCGCTTGTGATCAACGTGTCACCTACCTGGACGTCCTCGACGACACTGACGTTGCTCATACGGAAGTAGTTGTGGTGTTTCCACTCGAGAATCCCGATCACGCGGCTTCGTTTGTCGATGCAACTCACCGGGTTGTTGCGACTGCTCAGCAATTGCACGGATGCAGAGTTGTCGAACACTTCTACGATACGTCCGACATACCCCTGGTACGACAGAACCGGCATACGAACAGCAAGTGAATCGTTTCTGCCCTTGTCGACGGTGAGCAGCGTCTGGAAGCGAGCCAGGTTTCGCCCGACGACCTCACACGGAACGAGCTTGAGAGACTGTTCTTTTTTGAAGTCTGCCAGTCGCCGCAGACGTTGCCTCTCTGCCCGGTACTGCAGCAGTCGTTCGCGTTCGTGAGAGAGCGTCGCGACCTGGTGTTTCAGTCGACGATTCTCCGCGCGCAGGCCTGCGATTTCGCTCAGGTTGTGGGCGGTGCGTTCCACCGGATAGAAGACCGTGTTCAACAGGGTCTTTGAAATCGTAAAGCGGGGCTTCTCAGGGAGAAGCAAGAGGGTCAGCGACAACAGAACGAGCAGGGCGAGAACGAACTTGTCACGATGCTTTCGAAAAAGAGGATAAAAAAGGGGCATGACTAGTCGTGAGAGCGGTGCATGAGGATCCTGTCGTACGAGTGAACATTATCCAGAATCTTGCCCGCACCGAGCACGACACACAGAAGCGGGTCATCCACCAGGTTGATCGGCAGGTTGGTCTCCTCCTTCAACAGCTTGTCGAGACCCTTGAGCAGTGATCCGCCGCCGGTCATGACAATGCCGCGGTCGACGATGTCGGCCGCGAGTTCCGGAGGAGTCTGCTCGAGCGCCAGCTTCAACGCGTCCACGATCGCGCTGATCGGCTCGCTGAGCGCTTCACGAACTTCTTCACTGGTCAATCGGAGTGTCTTGGGAATTCCCGCCACGAGGTCGCGTCCTTTGATCTCCATTTCCATTTCCTTGTCGAGGCGGAACGCCGTGCCGATCTTCATCTTGATCATCTCTGCGGTCTGGTCACCGATCAGGAGGTTGTACGTCTTTTTGACGTGCTGTACGATCGCATCGTCCATTTCGTCGCCTCCGACGCGAATCGAACTGTCGGACACGATTCCGTCGAGCGCGATAACGGCGATCTCCGTCGTACCGCCACCGATGTCGATGACCATGTTGCCAGCCGGCTTGTCGACGGGCAGGCCAACGCCGATTGCCGCTGCGATCGGCTCGGCGATCAGGTACACCTCACGCGCCCCGGCGTTCTCCGCGCTGTCACGTACCGCGCGCTTTTCGACTTCCGTGATTCCCGAGGGCACCGCAATTACGATTCTCGGACGGATAAACAGCTTCTTCTTCTGCGAGCGGCGAATGAATTCGCGAAGCATAATCTCAGTGATTTCGAAGTCCGCAATTACGCCGTCTTTCAAGGGGCGGATGGCGGAGATGTGATCCGGCGTTTTGCCCAGCATGCTCTTGGCTTCGCGGCCGACCGCGTAGACTTTACGGGTCGACTGGTTCACGGCAACGACGGACGGTTCGTTCAGAACGATTCCCTCGCCCTTGACGAAGACGAGGCTGTTTGCGGTCCCGAGGTCGACGGCAACATCATTGGAAAGAAAGTTGGAAAACCACGAAATCACCGGTGATCACATTCCTTTCAACTAACCGGGCAGTTTCAGAACGCGCCGCTCTCCTTCAAACTCTGGTAACGACCGGCACCGATGATGATATGGTCGAGCAGTTGAATCCCGATGAGTTCACCGCATCTCGCAAATCGTTTTGTGAACTCGATATCTTCATTGCTTGGAGTCGGATCACCCGTCGGATGATTGTGAATCAGAATGATCGAAGCAGCGCTCGCCGAAATCGCCGGTTTCAGGATCTCCCTAGGATGAACAATGGACGCGTTCAGTGAGCCGATCGACACGGTAACAACTCTCAGAATACGGTTCTTCGTGTTCAGCAGCGCGGCTCTGAAGTGCTCCTTGTCGAAGTGTCTCATCTCGTCCATGAACAAGGCTGCGACATCTCCAGGCCCCCTGATCAGTGCACTCTTTGTGCCAGAAAACCGCGCGAACCGTTTGCCGATTTCGAATCCCGCCACAATCTGGCACGCCCGCACAAATCCAACACCTGGAACGCTTTTCAGCTCGTCGATCCCGGCTACACCGAGCCCCGAAATTCCCTCGAACCGTTCGAGAAGATGGTAACCCAGCATGAGCGCGCTGGCTTCTCTCGTGCCTCTTCCGATCAGAATTGCCACCAACTCCTGCAGTGACAATTCCGCCGCGCCGACATGGTACAAACGCTCCCTCGGGCGATCTTCCGGTGGAAGCGCCTTCATCGACATGTTCTGTCCCATCGTCCACCTCCTCACAAAATCACCCAGAACATGTTTTGGAGGCTAGCACCCGCCGCCAAAAGGCGGCAAGAATTTTATCGCGGAATCCGTTCTCAGCAAGGATTCTTTGCAGCACTTTCTCGGGCGGTGCTATATTCGGAGTCCCATGGCATCGCAAGGCCTGATCGTCCAGAAATACGGCGGGAATTCCCTGCGAACACCCGAACGTATCGCCGCGATCGCAGAACGCATCCGTGAACGCGCCCGGGAGAAGATGCGCCTCGTCGTGGTCGTCTCTGCAATGGGACAAACGACGGACGAGCTGACCGAACTGGCATACAAAATCACACCGGATCCCCCACAGCGCGAACTCGACATGTTGCTCACCGTCGGCGAGCGAATCACGATGGCGCTGCTCTCGATGGCATTGAGCGCGCGCGGGTGCGACGCCAT
>JAPUJU010000308.1 GCA_027296025.1 bacterium | reverse complement strand
TCGCCGACGACCGGATTGAGTTGTGCCATGGTTACGCGCATGATTTTAACCGCCTTAACGACTGAATCTAGCACATTTTCGGCAAAACGACAGCCGGGAAAGGGGCTTGCCCGACCCGTCGGGCGTCCCTTAGAATCCAAGGTCGAAACAGGATTCCACCATGTCCAAGATCGTAGTTTTTACAGGTCATACGTCATTCAAGATCGGAAGCCTCGAAGACTTCGCGGCCCGGCTGTCGGTGGCCGTGAACACCGATGCGACGTCAACCATGCTTCTCGTCGAGAACGACTACCGCCGGACCCCTGTTTCCGTTCGATCCTACTTTGAGGAGTCCGGCACGCGTGTCTACCGGGGGTCTATTCGGACGAACTTCATGGGTGCTGTGAAAGACATTTTGCGCATTATCCGGCACTACAAACCCGACATTGTCCACGTCAACTTTCAACCGGTATCCTATATCGCGGCTGTTGTCGCGAAACTCAGCGGTGTAAAGCACGTGTTCTGGACGAAGCACAGCCGCATTATGGTGAAGCGCTACTCCCGAACGTGGTGGTTTCACAAGATCACGTCGCTGTGTACGAGTAGAATTTTTTGTGTCTCGAACGCGGTAGACAAAGAACTCGGAGAATTGGGAATCGGGGACGGCAAACGAAGCGTCCTGCCCATTGGGATCGACCTCGAGCGGTTCTCCGCGGCGAAAATCACCGAGTCAGAACGCGCCCGCGTGCGTGACGAGCTCGGAATCGAAGATCACTTCGTGATAACGATCGTCGCTCAGATCCGCCCGGTAAAGAAGCTCGATACGTTTCTCTCGATCATGAACATTCTCGTGAATGAGGAAGGCATCCGGAACATCAAGGCGTTCATCATCGGCGGCACCTTTGACAGCGAAGAATCGCGGCGGCTCGAGGAGGAGTACCTGGACTTTGTCAAATCGCTTTCTCTCGAAGAATCCATACGCTTTCTTGGCGTGCGCGACGACGTTCAGGCGTTGTACGCAGTGTCACACCTGTCCGGGTTGACATCGGAATCCGAAGGCCTTCCGCTCGCACTCGTCGAGGCAGCCGCGATGGGACTTCCGCTCTTCGGGACAAATGCCGGGGGTATCCCGGAAGTTGTTGTTGACGGCCAGAACGGCGTCGTCGCTCCCATCGATGATGCGCTGAAACTCGCCGCGCGAATCAAGGAGCTCATCCACGACGATACGGTCCGGGCGAACTACGCGCAAAACTCCCGGCAGCTCGTCAGTGTACTCTACGACATGAACCAGCAGGTTGATAAGTACGTCCAGTTTTATCGCGAAGCAACCTAACCGGGGACGGCGCCGGGTCTCTCGTGTTCCCCGAAACGTCTCGCGATCAATACGGCGATCAGCCACAGCACAATCACGATCAGTCGCTGCTCCGGCGGCGGCGACTGATAGTTTTCCTTCAGAAGAATCAATACATACGGAATCAGCACGAGCGTCCACGTCATCCATGGGCGCAAAGCGAACCGAGCCGCGATTTGCCGTAGTCCGACGACGGCAAGTGGAATAACGACGACGAGTCCGTACACGAGCAGGCGATCAAAGGTCGGCTGAATGTATACCAGCACCAGGAATGCGAGCGAAGCGCGGGCAAAACGGCGGTCGCGGAAACATCCCACGATGGCGAGTACGGGAACGGCTAATCCCCATGTCCCTGTGGTCCCGGCGCGAATGGAGTCACGCAACCCGCCGGGCCGCCAGGGACCAAGCTGGCGAAGTAGTGCCAGGGGCGAATAGTCATGTTCCGAAATCGGCATCCATAGCCTCATCCCGACGAAAACAGCCAGCGGGACAGCCGCGAGGATCGCCGTTTTCCTGAGGGCGCGGGGGTCTACGACTTTGCCCGCCTTGTACACGTAGTAGAACGGAATCAAAAAGAGTGCTGACTCCTTGCTTAGGACTGCGAGCCCCAATGCAATCCCTGCGAGGAGCGGTCGGCCCCGGAGCATCATCCACAAGCTGGCAGTAGCAAAGCAGATCAGCGCGGGTTCGGTCAGCCAGAAGTCGTAAGCGAGAAATTTTGCCCACCAATTGAGCGAAAAGAGCAAGGCAATGCCCAGCAGCGCTTCGTGCGGAGACGCGTCCAGTTCGCGGAGAATCCCGTACATGAAAACCGGCGTCGCAAGGAGAAACAGCAGGGTCAGCACGTAGAAGTTCGTCGCGAGATCGAACGGGAGGGCCCCGGCAACGTAGGGCATAAGGAGGCGGTACGCGAACGGTCGCCGGTGCGCATCACCCGGCCGCTCTGCCATGGCGATGTAATTTTGATGATCGGCGGGGATGGAAAAAACGGGGTGGTCCGGCCAGAGAGAATCGACGCGCATTGCGAGCGGAACGAGGAGGACGGCCGAGAGAACAAGAACGACCGTCAGGTCCCTCCCAGATATTCGTTTTGTCTTTTCCATGTTGTGTTCGCCACTCTCGCGGTACGGGGCTTGTTTGCGGCCCCACACGTGCCATCGGGGGAAGTTGCGCGAGAGATCAAAATGTATTATCTTCCCCGGACCTCAGCGAATCGCCCGCCCACCGGTTAAGACCCTGGATTTTGA